>JANMCE010000108.1:0-4998 GCA_031360915.1 Actinomycetes bacterium
GGAAACCCACACCGCCATCGGCAGCGAACCGTCGAGCTCGAACGTGGCGATGGCCTCATCCGCGCGGCTGACGCGTTCGTCGAACACAACGCCAGCCGGTGTACGCACCTGCACTGCAGGCTGCTCGCCGTCGGGCCAACGATCGGCCGACAGCTTCAGCTCAACCTTCGTTCCGGCCGGGCCGCAGAACTCGAGCAGGCCCACGCCGTCGGTCAACCGACCGCGGACATCGGCACGCTCGGCCATGAATCCCTCGCGGAACACGACAGCTGGCTGATTGCGCTTCTGGGTCAACGTGCGCCGAGCAGCATCCATACGGAGCGTCTTGCGGTTGGTGAGCGCTCCAGGGAAATGCACCACGTACAAACCCCGACGAGCGTGGCAGGCAGCGTTGGACAGGAACGTCGTGTTGATCAGCAGGTCGTACCCAGCACTGGCCCGGGTGACGTCGCGCTCGGTGTCGATGAGGCGCATACCGCACCGACTCAGGTCGAGGCCAAGCCGCTCACGCTGCTGTTCGACATCGACAGGCTGGGGTCCGAGCAGGTCGACATCGAAGCGCTCGCTCAGCACGCTGGCGATGCCACCGGCGAACTGCTCGCCGCCACCGTAGGTACTCCAGTAGCGGTCGTAAACCGCAATGCGCGTCATTTGACGACCATCCACTTCTGAATCTCGCGGTCGGAGATCTTGCGTCGCCGCCACAGATCACGACGATCTTTGAGCATTTCGGGCAGAAGCTTGGCGTAGCTTTGGAGGACCCGCTTCTGCAGTGCGCTCCGCCGTGGCGCGGGACGGCCCGCTCGCAGCAGTGGCTTCACCACTTCGGTCAAGAGGAACGACACCTCGTAGCGACTTTCGACCGCGACAGCGCGTGCGGCGACCTTCCATGGCGCCAGCTTGGCCAGTAGCAGGAGACGGTTCCGCGTCGTGTGGAACTGGAAAACGTCCGAGGTCGTGCCGCTTGACGCAGAGTGCTGATGGCGTACCAACGCGCCGGGCTCGTAGGTGTGATTCCAGCCGAGCAGACGACCGCGCCACGACAGGTCCGTGTCCTCATAGTAGACGAAGAATCGCTCGTCGAAAAGGCCGACATCGTTCAGATAGGCGCGTTTGAGCAGCACTGCGCCGCCGCACCATGCGAACACCTCGGCCCGCTGGTCGTACTGGCCGTGGTCCCGTTCGAGAAATCCACGATCTCCGCCGAAGCCGCCTTCGAACAGACACGACCCGACATTGTTGATCACGTCGAACGCATCTGGCGTGAGGTCCATCTCGAACCATTGCGGGGTGGGCGTGACTTCGACGACGGTCGCGCCGAGTCCGGCGTCGAGGGTGACCTTTCGAGGGGACGGCGCCGATAGTTGCATCGACAACTTCTTCGGTGCCACTTTGCCCGGCTCATCTATGACGCGGACCTCGGTCGACTTCAGCGAGAAGTAGGCGGGGGGATCGTCGGCCGACTCGGTGATTGGCAGCGTCAGCCATCCTTCGCCCCACGTGACATCATCCCAACGAGCCACGCCGTCAACGCGGACGCCGGTGATCTTCACGCCGACGCTGAACTTGGGCAGCGCCGGGTGTGGCTCGACCGGAACGGTTACAGCTACGCCTCGGAAGCGGTCAGCGAAGAGCATCTTGGCGCTCACCGCGCCGATCAGCGGGTTGGACTCGGCGTGGTCGACCAGGGCTTGCAGCCAGCCTTCGTCAACGGTGGCGTCGTTGTTCAGCAGCGCCACGTGGTCGACGTGTGCGGGCAAGTCGCGCATGCCGATGTTGCATCCACCGGCAAAGCCGTGGTTCTCCAGCTCCTCGCGAAGATCAACCCACGGGAAGTCCCTGCGGATCATTTCCACGCTGTCGTCGATGGACGCGTTATCGACGACGACGACCTCGTATCGATCCTGCGGATAGTTGAGGCAACGCAGGCTGGAGAGGCAGGCAGCCGTCAGGGCACTGCCGTCGAAACTCAGGACCACTACTCGTACAAAGGGCCATACCCGCTGCGTGCTCAAGGCAGTGAAGGTTAGTTGGCCGAGCCCGCCGACCGAGGTTTTCCACCCAAGATGATGCGGCTCGCACCGAGCAGCGATCGCCACCGCAACCGGGCTTCCGGGGATTCCTTTCGGCGAGTGGCCCGCAGTGCGTCGGTGGTCGCCGTGGCCCAGAGCTTGAGCGCCAGGGCACGAGGCGCATGGCGGGCAATGACCACCAGACGGTTGCGTTCTGTGCAGTAGCGGCTGAGATCGCTGGCCGATCCCGACGACAGACCATGACCGTGACGCACGACGCTGGTGGGCACGTAGCGGTATCGCCATCCCCGTTTGGCGCCCCGCAACGACAAGTCGGTGTCCTCGAAGTAGAGGAAGAACCGGTCGTCCATGAGTCCGACATCACGCAGATAGTCGGTCCGCAGTAGGACGCAAGCCCCGCACCAACCGGGAATGTCTCCGGCCTGGTCCCACTGTCCACGGTCAGCCTCGCGAAAGCCTCGTTCAAGGCCCCACCACTTCGCGGTGAGTTCGTTCCCTACATTGTTGATCACATCGACGGCGTCCGTCTCGGGTGCCACGAGATCGCGAGGTTGCGTCGTGACCTCAGCCATCGTGCCGTTGAGCGTGATCGACTTCCGGCACTCGGCGGCAAGGCGAAGGGTGGGCACCTCGCCGACAGAGAGGAACAACTCCGACTTCGCCGCGTCGCTCCATCGAAACCCTCGCTCAGGGTGACTGAAGCCGCTTGCAAACATCACCGGTGTGGGACCCTCATACACACGTACGCCAAGGGTGCGACTGTCGCCGTTGCCTGGGACGAACGTCGGCGATGTGATGGTGATGGGGTGCCACTGGCCATCGAACAGGATCTTCGGGGTGGCAGCGCCGACGGTTGGGTCCGCTTCGAGCACCGCGATCAGTGGGTCTAGCCAATCGGGCTGGACGAAGCAATCACTGTTAACGAGTGCGACTGCGTCCACGCCGCTGAGGTCTCGCAGCGCCAGGTTGTTTCCTCCGGCGAACCCGAGGTTGGTGCTGCTCCGGATCAGACGCACCTGCGGGAAGCGCGCGCCGAAGCCGTCGACCGAGCCGTCAATCGACGCATTGTCGACGACGACGATCTTGAACTCCGCTGCGGCCGTGGTTTCTAACAATCGCTCGATTGCTTTGCCCACGAACTCGCCACCGTTGAAGTTCACTACGACGACGCGCACGCGGTGAACGGACGACGAGGGCACCTCGGCAGGCTAGCCCTACCGCTTCCTTGCTGGACGCTAACGTTCGGTCTCGCCGGCGCGCCGACCATGGGACGCTGTCGTTAGTACAGCCAGGTCCGACCATGGCGATGTAGTGCGGCTGCGCCAATCAGGACGGCCACTTCGACGACTTGCTCGGCTGCGCCGAGGACGTCGCCGACGTAGCCGTCCAGTTTTCGTTTTGACAACCAGCCAACGGCGACGGTCGCCAGCGTCGCCGCACCGAGGAGTATCAACCCACCGCTGCCGTTCGAGCGGCCTATGGCGAGAAAAACAACGATTGCGCCGGCCACCAGACGCTCTCGGTACGAAGACGAGCCTTCAAGCGTCGAGGCCAGGCCGTCGGGACGAACAGGTCGAAGCGATCGCATCATGACAACGGCACCGAGCCGGCCAAGGGCGTGGGCGTACACCAATGCGACGAAGCCGGCCCGCATCCCCAGTGTGCTCAGCGCAGTGATTTGGAGGGCGGTGACAATCACGAGGGACATGACGCCGTACGTGCCGTGGCGGGAGTCTTTGAAGATCTCTAGGCGTTGCTCGACGTTCCAGCCGCCGCCAAACGCGTCGGCCGTATCGGCCAGACCGTCTTGGTGAAATGCACCGGTCAGGAGCGCACCAAAGCCGATGGCCAGCGCAGCCCCCGGCAATGGCCCGACGAGCCACGAGCCGCCAGCGAAGACGCCCCCGCAGACTGCACCGATCAGCAACCCCACTATTGGGAACCACGCCGGTGCGCCTTCCACATTTGGCTTCTTACCGTCTCCGATGGGGATGCGGGTGAGAAAGGTGATGGCGGTACGAAAGCCGCTCACCAGAGATCGGCCCCGTCCAGCAGCGGCAGCGCGCGGCCGGCCACCATGAAGAACGCCCGATCGGTTCCGGCTACCACTCGTTGATTCACGCGCCCGAGAATGTCGCGATACTGTCGCCCCAGGTCGGTCTCGGGATGCACGCCGAGACCGACTTCGTTCGACACGAAAATGGTTGGTGCGGTTCGGCGGGCAACCACGGTCAGCATGGTGGCGACGCGAGCTTGGATGTCACCCTCGCTATAGCCACGAAACATCAGCGTGCCGACCCATACGGTCAGGCAGTCGATTATCACCAGCTGATTGTCCGCGGCGTTGTGCAGCGCGTAACCGATATCGATCGGCTCCTCCACCACGGTCCAGCCCACCGGACGATCGGTTCGATGGCGGGCAATACGTGCCGTCATGTCTTCGTCGAAGGCTTCCGCGGTGGCGATCAGTGTGACCGGGCCGCCCCAGGTCTGCGCCATCTTGACGGCGAGATCGCTCTTGCCCGAGCGGGCTCCGCCCAACAGAACGGTGGAGAGGGTCATGACATCTCGGTGTCGGCGTCGAAGGTGCGGATGATCTTGCGCAGCGACGACGCCAGTTGACTCTGCTCCTTCGGCGACAGTGATGCGGCAGCCGCCGTTTCCTCGGCGTTGAAACGCGGAAAGGCCGTCTCGATCGTTGACTGGCCTTTTGCCGTCAACGAGATAATGGCGAGGCGCTTGTCGCCGGCATGGGCCGCACGGGTGACCAGATCGCGCTTGGTCAGGGTGGCGATCAAACCCGTAAGCGTCCCTTTGGAGACGCCGGCCTCCTCGGCGAGATGGCGGGTCTCCTGCGGACCCCAGATCCACAGCACGAACAGCACGGTGAAGCCGCCCCAGCTGAGCTCGTGCTCGGCGAGCACGGTTTGCTCCATGTGGTTACGCACAACCGTGGCAGCGCGGT
>JANMCE010000132.1:0-4091 GCA_031360915.1 Actinomycetes bacterium
GCGTACACAAGGAAGCGTTCCCAGATGATGAGTGATTCGACCGGAGCATCCTTCATGTTGCTGAAGTCCTCGAGATACTTCTTGAGCGCCTTGGCTTGCGCCTGTTCTTCGGCGCCGGCGGCCGTACGCTTGCGAAGGGTCGGGAGCAGCAGCAACATCACGACCGCGGCGACGAGACAAATCCCACCGATTGGGCTGACGCTACCGACGCGGTTCTTCGAGACCTTGATCAGGATGAATCCGGTCACGATCAACGCAGCAATGATGCCCACCGCCTTCAGCCAGACGCCGGCCCGCCCGGTTTCGACGTAGCCCCGGGCTTTCATGTCATCGGACACCGCGCTCTTCCATCCGTTCCAAAACTTGGCGGAGATGGTCTGGTTGGCCTTGGCCCAATCCTCGAACGCTTCCGACGTCGTTTCGTTCTGACCCTGAAAGACGTTGGCCAACAGGTCGGTCTCCCACTGTGTTGGCGGCGGTGGAAGCGGGTGGCCCGCCCGCGGCTTGGGCGTGGTGGCCGTGAATGTGTACACGTCCGTTTTGCGGCCGAACCGCTTGCCCTCCTGCTCGGTGATGGTGAGGTAGCCGCGTTGGGCCAGGTCCATCAGCGTGCTGGCCATGGCCCGGCCTTCCACCTTGCCGAAGTTGAGATTGGCGTAGACGACCGCAGGCGGATCGGTGAGCGGCTCGCGCCAGTAGTCGCCGATGTAGTCGGGCTTTGGCGGCTCCTTGCCATGCTTGCGCCACACCGCGGCAAAGCCCAGTCCGCCCACCAGCGTGGCCACGGGTGCCAGAACGTTGGCTAACTTTCGCCCCGTCTTGCCGGTGTTGAGGTAACCCTTTTCTTCCCGCAGGATCTTGGGCAGACGGGCCGAGGTTCCCGGCGTGGTGAAGGCCTTCAACGGAATGACGATGCGTCCTTCAACGAACGTACGGGCTGGCACGCCAGTGACCGACAGGTCGACGCTGCGGGCCGAGGGTTGCACCTTGCCGTTGAGCGGTCCGTGCGCCCACGCCCGCACGACACTCGTGTCGGTGTCGGCAGTGGCGGGAGCGGCCACCGGATAGACGCCTGGCAGGCCGATGTGCACGTTCATCGAGCCGACCCCGGGATGGTCGGTGCCGATGAACTGCCAGTACAACTCGCCCACGTCACTTCCTACATCGACGGCGCCAGCGACCCGATAGGTGAGCGTGTATGTGTGCGAGCTGTCGCTGGTGGGTGCGTATCGCCATGTCCAGCGGTCCGTGCCCGGTTCCACCTGAAGCGGTGCGCCTTGCTCGGCCGCCGTGAAGTTGCCGATCCGATGGAACCAGTCGGGTTTGAACGTGCGAAACGCGAAGGTGAAAGGCCCGCCCGAAAAGTCGTAGGTGACATTCTCTTCCACCTGCATCGAGCCGTCGGCCAGCACGGTGGCCTCCACCTTGAGCGATGTCAGCTGAAAGCTGTTTGCGGTCTGGGCGTGGGCCGAGCCGGCAAGGCTGAAAAGGCTTAGCACGAGCGCAGCAAAGATCGTGACCAGTCGCAGCAGGGATCTTCGGGCCAACATGGCCGCGACCTTAGGCCTCGATCATCCGTTCACGCGGGCCTGGAGCCTTCGCATACCAGACAGCCACCGTTCGTTGTCCCCCGTCTTGCGTTGCCAGTAGGTGAGCGCCTCAGGGTGGGGAAGGATGAGGAATTGTTCCGCCCGGAGCCCCTCGACCACGACGGAGGCGACATCCTCGGGCTCCAGGACAGCGCCTCCGGCTCGCACCGCGTCGGCGCCAGCGCCCACGATGCCGCTGTTCAACATGTTGGTATTCACGCCCTGCGGACACAGGCACGACACCCGCACGCCACGGTCGCCGTAGGTGATCGACAACCATTCGGCGAACCCGACTGCGGCGTGTTTGGTCACCGAGTAGGGCGCGGAGCCGATTTGGCTGAGTAGGCCTGCGGCCGAAGCCGTACTCAGGAAGTAGCCATGGCCGCGGCCGACCCAGCCCGGCACCAGGCGACGAGCGGCGAAGTAGTGCGCCTTCACGTTCACACCGAAGGCCAGGTCCCAGTCGGCATCGGTCGTTTCGAGGTCGGTACCGAGGCTGATGCCAGCGTTCGCACAGTAGAGATCGATCAGGCCGAATCGTTCCTCCACCGCATCAATGGCCCCCACCACCTCTTCCGTACGATCGACGTTGCCGGCAATCGCGATCGCCGAATCTGGCCGCAACGCGTTCAGCTCCTGAGCAACTTGGTGCGCGCCAGCCGCGTCGCGGTCGATCACGGCCACTGCTGAAGCACCGTCGGCATGAAAGCGCCAGGCCATGGCCCGACCGATACCACTCGCGCCACCGGTAACCAACACGACCTTGCCGGAAATTTCCATGCGGGGACCGTAGACGATTGGCGGCCGGGACGTTTTCCTCCGGTAAAAAGTGACGAAAGATCGCGTATAGGTCGGATGTCTCCTGCGCGTATGGGGCTCAAGGCAGATACCATCTGCAACACGGAGTTCGTCACGACGTAGTGTTGTGAGTGCTCCACCAACACCAGGAGGATTCATGACCGAAATCCGTGAGCTAGACGTCATCAACGAGGCCCTCGCGATTATCGATCGCGCCCTCTCGGAGATGACCAGCCGTTCGCTGGTTTCGTCCGACGAAATGTCGGATCTACTGCTCGACGTGCGTTCACTCCTGACCAACCAGGCCAGCTGACGAGCGGCCCCTAGCGGGCCTTGCTGAACCGGCGGAAGGCATCCACCAACAGTGACCTGAGGAGTTCTGGCTCCTCTATTGCCGCGCGGTCGGTGTTGAGGCCCATGTCGAGGCTGCCGTTGTAGGACATGAGGGTGAGGTTGAACGCCACCCCGCCCAACGGTCCGATCGCATGATTCTGCAGAACCTTGGTGCCACTGATGAACACCGGAAAATGCGCGGCGCGAACGTTTGAGGTAGCGAAGTCGATCGCCTCGGCCTGGGTGCGGGCCAGGCGCGTCAACACCGACGTCGGCAGTGACGTGGTGAGCGCGGCGAGGCGGTTGAGCGACGCCGGTCCGGCGCTGTTGCGAGCCGCTTCGATGGCTGTGGTGGTGCGGGCGAATCGCTCCTCGATCGGCATGTCGCCGGTGGGGATCAAGAAGCGAACGAGCGAAAATGCGTTGGAGCCCGACTCGGACTTGCGGGTGCTGATGGCCATCGACGAGCGGAGTTCCTCGACCGGGAAGCCCTTCTGGCGGTGGTACGCGCCGGAAGCCTCGGCGGCCACCGTCATGAACGCGGTATTGAGCGTGCCGCCCAGCCGTTTGGCCGCCTTCTTGATCGGTTCGAGCGGTGTGCGCAGAATCTCAAGCTGATGATCGAGTGACCGGGCCGTCCACAACGGCGATCGGTGGGGCTGCGTGTCACTCAGTTGGCGCACCACCGACGATGCCGTCGCCAACAACTCCTGGCCAGCCGCCGGAAGCCGGACCGGGTCGGCCAACAGCGCGGCGACCTGACGGAGTCCGCCGAGTGGCACGCGCAACGCATCGGTCATCAGCGTGTGGACGAGGTCGGGGGTGGACGGCGGGTCGGTAGGCGCCGGCGGCTGGTACACGAGTGGCTCGGGCTCGGGCGCGTCGCGTTCCATGTCGAGGAACTGCAGCGAGAGTCTGATGCTTCCTTCGCCGTCGGCCACGGTGTGGTGCAACTTCTGGATGAGTGCGCCTTTGCCGCCTCGCAATCCGTCGACTACGACGAACTCCCACAGGGGGCGGGTTCGGTCGAACGGATCGGCGGCAATGAGCGTGGCCAGATCCTGCAGTTGCCGCATGGACCCAGGAGCAGGCAGAGCGAGGTGACGCACATGGCGCGCGATGGAGAACTCTGGATCATCCACCCAGGTAGGTGGCGCCAGGTTGCCCATGGCGGGCTGCACCCGTTGACGCAGCCGGGGCACCGCGATGCTGGCCCGCTCCATGCGGCTTCGGAAGCGCTCGACGTCGATGGGTTGATCGGTGATGGTGATGTTGGCAAACGTGGACGACAGGAACGGATCTTTTTCAAGCCGCCACATGAGACCTTCGGCGTCACTCATTTTGCTGTCGAACGTCACGGATCGAGCCACG
>JANMCE010000197.1:0-13478 GCA_031360915.1 Actinomycetes bacterium
GGCACCAAAGCCGCCACCCAGCAACGGCACCACAACGCGGACGTCAGACTGTGGGATCTGCAGCGTGGTGGCCACTCCGGCGCGAGCCGCGTAGGGAACTTGGGTGGAGCTCCACACCGTGACCTTGTTGCCCTGCCACTGAGCGATGACGGCCCGCGGTTCGATGGGCACACCCTGAACCGGGTCGGTTGTGTAGCGGCCGGTGACAATGTGATCGGCCTTAGCCATCGCCGCGTCGGCATCGCCCTTCACGATGGTCGAGTAGCCCAGCGTGTTGCGGTTGCTGCCCAGCTCCTCGGCCCGGCCGTCGGTCTCCCAGTCCTCATGGATGAGCGCGGAACTCGGGTCCATCGAGGCGACAAAATCGCTGATGGCGGGAAGCGGCTCGTAATCGACGTCGATGAGCGACACCGCAAGCTTGGCGACCTCGTCGCTCATGGCGGCGACCGCGGCAATGATCTCACCTTCGAATCGCACGATGTCCTTGGCGAACAGGTAGCGGTCCTGCACCATCCCGCCGTACTTCACCTCAGGCACGTCGTCGTGCGTGATGACGGCATAGACCCCAGGCAGCGCCCGAGCCTTTGACACATCGACACGCAGCACGCGGGCGTGGCTGTGGTCTGCATAGCGGAACTTGGCCACGGCCTGACCGGTGAAACTGAGATCGGCGGTGTACTGCCCCGACCCTGTTACCTTGCCGTGACCGTCAGACCGCACATATTCGGCTGGCGCTACCTCATGTTGCAGGATGGACATACGACCCCTTTGTCGACAAAAACCCTGAACGGCAGGTTAGACGAAGCTGCCGTTGCCAGGCCGCAGCGGAGTATCCGACCCATCCACCTGACTTCACTCCAACTTCACCGGACGAACCGTCTTGTCGGTTAACTTCGGCCCCGGGTCTCTGGTGGGCACCCCGTGCCATCGAGGCGCTTCTCTCCCTGCTGCATGGCACGCTCATCAACGAGCCCACCAAGCTTTAGCCCGGTTCGAAAGTTGGCTCGACCCACGACGCGAACGCGTTGGGAAGGTCGGTGGAGACCCGATCATTGAAGACAGCGGGACGCTTTTCGAGGAACGAGCGAATACCTTCTGCCGCGTCTGGGCTCCGGCCACGCATGGCCATGGCGGTGCTATCAGCCTGATGGGCTTCCATCGGGTGACTCGCGCCGAGCATCCGCCACATCATCTGACGGGCTATCGCGACACTAACGGCCGAGGTGTTGGCGACGATCTCGGTGGCGAGCGCCCGAGCCGCAGGAAGCAGATCGTCGGGTGCGTGAATGCTTCGCACTAGTCCGTGCGCTAGCGCCTCGTCGGGCAGGAAAATGCGGCCGGTCGCCACCCATTCCATCGCCCGAGAGATGCCGACGAGGCGCGGCAGAAACCAGCTGCTACACGCCTCTGGCACGATGCCGCGGCGAGCGAACACGAAGCCGATCTTGGCGTTATCGGCCACGAGCCTGATGTCCATCGGCAGGGTCATGGTGATACCTACACCGACCGCAGGACCGTTGATGGCGGCAATGATCGGCTTCTTCAGATCGAAGATCCGAAGGCTGACGATGCCACCCTCATCGCGTCGGATGCGGCCCGTCACCGCACCGTCGCGATCGGCAAATGTCTCACCCCCAGCACCCAGATCGGCACCGGCACAGAAGGCCCGCCCGGTGCCGGTCATGATGACGGCCCGCACGTCGTCATCGGCGTCGATCTCGTCAAACGCGACCAGCAACTCCTTCATCATGGTGTCGGTGAAGGCGTTCAGCCGATCGGGGCGGTTCAACGTGATGGTGGCTACGTGCTCGGTGACGTCGTACAGGATCTCTGAAGGCATACGGCCGAGCGTAGCGGTACGACTCGCTCGCTCTACACCACCAGCCACTTCTCGGCAACGGCTACGTCCCACCCTTTGCGTTGGGCATAATCCTTCACCTGGTCGGGACCGATGGAGCCGACACCGAAGTAGCGACTCCTCGGGTGGCTGAAGTACATGCCGCACACCGAGGCGCCGGGCCACATAGCCATGCTCTCGGTGAGCATTACGCCGACGCGCGCATCGCATTCCAACAACCGGAAAAGGGTCTCCTTCTCGGTGTGGTCCGGCTGGGACGGGTAGCCCGGGGCCGGCCGGATACCCACGAACTGTTCACCGAGCAACTGGGCGCCAGTGAGGTTTTCGTGAGGGGCATAGCCCCAGAACTCGGTGCGAACCCGCTGGTGCAGACGCTCGGCGAACGCCTCGGCCAGTCGGTCGGCCAGTGCTTTCACCATGATGGATGAGTAGTCGTCGCCGGCGTCCTTGAAGCGGTCGGCAATCTCGTCTTCACTCACTCCTGCCGTGACCACAAAGCCGCCGACGTAGTCAGGCACGCCTCTCGGTGCGATGAAATCGGCGAGGGCCAGGTTGGGCGCGTCATCCTGCTTCACCCGTTGCTGGCGCAGCGTGTGAAACACGGCGATCTGCTCGCTGCGGGTGTCGTCGGTGTACACGATGATGTCGTCGCCGTCAGCGTTCGCTGGCCAAAGCCCTACTACGGCTTCGGGTCGCAACACGTCGTCGGCAGTGATGCGGTCGAGCATGGCGCGCGCATCGCCGTAGAGCGCGGTGGCAGCCTCGCCGACGACGGGGTCGGTGAGTATCTCGGGGAATTTGCCCCGCAGCTCCCATGCGGAGAAGAAGGGTGTCCAGTCGATGTAATCGGCCAACTCGGCGACGCTGTAGTGCGCCAGCGTCGTGTTGCCCAGCACGCGTGGCGTGACCGGGACGACGGCGTTCCAGTCGGTCTTCAGACAGTTCTCGCGAGCCTTGTTCAACTCGACCCGCACCCGGTCGGCCCGGCTGCGAGCGTGTGTGGCCGCAACCTTCACGTACTCGGAGCGGACGCCATCGATAAACCCGTCGCGCTGTTCATCGGACAGCAATGCCGATGCGACACCGACGGCACGACTAGCGTCGGTGACGTAGACAACTTGACCCGACTGGTAATTCGGGTGGATTTTCACCGCGGTGTGCACGCGGCTGGTGGTGGCACCGCCGATCAGAATCGGCACCGTCACGCCCTGGCGCTGCGCTTCAGCGGCAACGTGGCACATTTCGTCGAGAGACGGCGTGATCAGGCCCGACAACCCGATCAGTGCAGCGCCTTCGTCCTGAGCGACCTGAAGGATCTTTGCTGCGGGCACCATCACGCCGAGGTCGATGACCTCATAATTGTTGCACTGCAGCACGATGCCGACGATGTTCTTGCCGATGTCGTGCACGTCGCCCTTCACGGTGGCCATGACGATCTTCGGGCGTCCCCTGGTGTCGACTACCGGCTGAAGCAGTTTCTCGGCGTCGATAAAAGGGGTGAGCACGGCTACGGCCTGCTTCATGACGCGGGCCGACTTCACGACCTGGGGCAGGAACATCTTGCCCGACCCGAAGAGATCGCCGACCGTGTTCATACCAGCCATGAGCGGACCCTCGATGACGTCGAGCGGACGGGTCGCAGCGAGCCGGGCTTCCTCAACATCTTCGTTGATGAAGTCGGTGATGCCGTGCACCAGCGCATGCGACAGACGGGCTTCCACCGTCGCGTTGCGCCAGGCCAGATCGGGTGTTTTCGACTTCTGCCCACCTCCCTGCACCTGCTCGGCCAGGGCCAGCAATCGCTCGGCCGCGTCGGCCCTGCGGTTGAGCACCACATCCTCACAGGCCATTCTCAATTCCGGGTCGAGGTCGTCGTAGACGGCCATCTGCCCGGCGTTCACGATGCCCATATCCATACCCGCGCCAATGGCGTGATAGAGGAACACCGAATGCATTGCTTCGCGCACGCGCTCGTTGCCCCGGAACGAGAACGAGAAGTTGGACACGCCGCCGGAAACATGTACGTGCGGAAGATTCTGGCGAATCCAACGGGCGGCTTCTACGAACGCCAGGCCGTAGCCGTCGTGCTCAGCAATACCGGTCGCGACCGCGAAAATGTTGGGGTCGAAAATGATGTCTTCGGGCGGAAACCCGACCTCGTTCACCAGCAGGTCATAGGCCCGTTTGGAGATAGCCGTCTTACGTTCGAAGGTGTCAGCCTGGCCCTGCTCATCGAAGGCCATCACGACCACGGCAGCGCCGTAACGACGGCATGTGCGAGCCTGCTGCAGGAACGCTGCCTCGCCTTCCTTCATCGAGATCGAGTTCACGACGGGCTTGCCCTGAATGCACTTTAGTCCGGCTTCGATCACCGAGAACTTGCTGGAGTCAACCATGATCGGAACACGAGCAATGTCGGGCTCGGCCGCGATCAGATTGAGAAACGTAACCATGGCTTCCTCGGAATCGAGGAGGCCTTCGTCCATGTTGATGTCGATGATCTGCGCTCCGTTCTCCACCTGATCGCGGGCAATGTCGAGCGCAGCGTTATAGTCCCCCGCCGTCACCAGCTTGCGGAACTTGGCCGAGCCCGTCACATTGGTGCGCTCGCCGACATTCACGAACGGAATCTCGGGCGTGAGGGTGAACGACTCGAGACCCGACAGGCGCAACATTGGCGGAATAGTTGGCAGTGACCTGGGCGCTTTGCCGGCCACCGCCTCGGAGATCGCTCGGATGTGTTCCGGGGTGGTGCCGCAGCAGCCACCGACGATGTTGACGAGACCCGACTCGGCGAACTCGGCCAGCTGGCGGGCCATGGCCGACGGGCTCTCGTCATACTGGCCGAACTCGTTGGGCAGTCCGGCGTTCGGGTACGCGCACACGAGCGTGTCGGCCAGGCGGCCCAACTCATCGATGTGGGCGCGCATCTCCTTGGCGCCGAGCGCGCAGTTCAAGCCGATGGAGAACGGCGCCGCGTGACGCACCGCGTTCCAGAATGCGCCCGGGGTCTGACCCGACAGCAGACGACCGGAAAGATCGGTGATGGTGCCCGAAATCATCAGTGGAATGGTGACACCGGCCGCGTCGCACTGCTCGGCAATGGCGTAGATCGCCGCCTTCGCGTTCAGCGTGTCGAAGATCGTCTCGATCAGCAGCACATCGACGCCGCCGTCGAGCAGGCCGCGGATCTGATCGCCATACGCGACGCGAAGGTCGTCGAAGGTGACGGCACGAAAGCCAGGGTCGGCCACGTCGGGCGAGATCGAGGCGGTGCGATTGGTCGGCCCGAGCGCGCCGGCCACGAAGCGCTGGCGCCCATCCTCGGCTTCCGCGGCAACGGCCGCGTCGCGAGCGAGCCGGGCACCGTCGCAGTTGAGGTGGTAAGCCCAGGCCGACATGCCGTAGTCGGCCTGTGCGATAGAGGTGGACGAGAACGTGTTGGTGGACACGATGTCGGAACCGGCCCGGAAATAGTCGAGATGGATCGAGCGAATCACGCCGGGTTGCGTGAGGTTGAGCAGGTCGTTGTTGCCGTGCACCTCACGGTTCCAGGCATCGAAGTGGGCGCCGCGGAAGCCTTCCTCACCCACTCCCAGGGCTTGGATCATGGTGCCCATCGCGCCGTCGAGCACCAAGATGCGTTCGCGTGCCGCCGCCTTCAGCGCTGCGGCGCGATCGACCACGACGTTCATGCCGCTACCTCTACTGTCGGGCGCAGACCGAGTAGATGACAGATCGGGTACACCAGCTCAGCGCGGTTCATGGTGAAGAAGTGAAAATCGGTAACGCCGTGATCGACAAGGTCAAGTACCTGCTCGACAGCGACGGCAACCGCAACATTCAGGCGGGTGTCGAGGTCGTCGTCGAGGCCGTCGAAGCGGTCGGCCAACCAGTTCGGGATCGATGCTCCACAGCGCTGGGCAAATGTGCGGGCCTGCTTAAAGTTCTGCAGCGGCAGGATGCCCGGCACGATCGGGATGTTGATACCGCGATCGCGCACCTGCTCGACGTAGCGGTAGTACAGGTCGTTGTCGAAGAAGAACTGCGTGAGCGCACGGTCGGCTCCAGCATCGACCTTGGCGGCCAACGTGTCGAGATCGTTCTGCAGCGATGGGCTTTCGGGATGACGCTCGGGATAGGCGGACACCGACACTTCCGCATCCGAGATTCGCTTGATGGCTGCGACCAGTTCAGGCGTGCTTTGATAGCCCTGCGGGTGAGCTTGGAAAGGCTGACCAATGCCTGCCTGCGAGTCGCCTCGCAACGCCACGATGTGGCGCACGCCAGCCGCGTGATAGTCCGTGACCGTGGCATCGAGATCGTCACGAGACATCGTTGCGCAGGTCAGGTGAGCGGCAACAGGAAGCCCGGTGTCACTCTTGATCTGCGTCACCGTCGACGCCGTGAGAGCGGTGGTGGATCCACCCGCTCCGCACGTGACCGAGATGAAGTGTGGCTGGAGCGAACGCAGTCGATCGACGGTCTCGTTGAGTGCAGTGGCCATGGCGTTGTTTTTGGGTGGGAACACCTCGAACGAAACGTTGATCTGCCCGCTTCCGGATAGCAGCATGCGGCTCGGACGATGGCCGCTGGTCATAGCGAGGCTCCTTGGAGTTGCGGTTTGCGCGTGGTGAGCGGCGTTCGGGTGGCGGCTAGGCGCGGATCACGGGCGAGCCACAGACTGACGGCGATGCGCTCACTGCCGGCATCGGGCGTGATGGTTCGCTCGGTCGTCACCTCTAGTCCGGCGGCGGTCATCCATGCTGAAACGGTGTCGGTGGCGAACCCGAGACGACGGTGGGCATGTTGATCACGCAGTGCCTCGATGGCGTGCGGCGCGAAGTC
Organism: Actinomycetes bacterium; assembly: GCA_031360915.1. GTDB lineage: Bacteria > Actinomycetota > Acidimicrobiia > Acidimicrobiales > Ilumatobacteraceae > JANMCE01. The sequence continues at coordinate 6,707 of JANMCE010000197.1, forward strand.
GACCACCAGCAGACGGCCACCTGGCTTGAGCACGCGGGCAGCCTCGGTGATGGCACCGGAGGCATCGTCGAGTAGGTGCAGAATCTGGTGCACAACGACGACATCGAACGAGTTCGATGCGAACGGAAGGTCGTAGAGGTCACCTAGCTGCACGCCGCATTGCTGGAGTCCGGCCGAGGCCAGCTTGGTGCGGGCAATGGCGAGCATCTCGCGGGACAGGTCGATGCCGACGCCGCGGTGGGCCTGCGGGCCGAGCAGTTCGAGGACCCGACCGGTGCCGGTGCCGATGTCGAGTAGCGCCGGAATAGCGCGGGAGCCAACCATTTCGACGATGGCCTCCTCGACCTTGTCGTCGGGCACGTGGAGAGAGCGGAGGTGATCCCATTCCTCGGCGTAGTGGCTGAAGTACACCTGGGCCTGACTGGCCCGCTCGGTGCGGACGGCCATGAGTCGTTCACGATCGTGGCTCACCACTGGGTCAGCCGGGTCAAGGTGGCGCACCAGGCTTTGCACGAGCGCGGCGGTCTGGGCGTTCGAGGCGAGACGAAAAAACGCCCAAGAACCCTCGCGAAATCGCTCTACCACGCCTGCATCGCTCAGGACCTTGAGGTGGCGGGAAACAACCGGTTGCGACTGCCGCAGGATGTCGGTGAGGTCGGTAACCGTGAGTTCCGCCTCGGACAGCAGCGCCAGGATGCGCAAGCGGGTGGTTTCGCCCACGCCGCGCAGCGCGTCGAGCAACGTTTCAAACCCCAATGGCGACATAGACATATGTCTATATCAAGATGTCCCTATAAGTCAAGGATTCAGCCAGGATCGGACTCGTGGCCGGCCGATTGCCAACGCAACCCTCGGTAGGCGTCCGCTGCTGTAAGTTCCCCCAGAATCACCCGCCGGATGGTGTCGCATACCGGCATCACCACTCCGTGGCGGATGGCGAGTTCGTGCACGGTGAGGGCCGTCTTAACGCCTTCGGCCACCATGTTCATCTCATCGAGGATGTCCTGGAGGGCCCGCCCGCGGCCGAGTTGCTCGCCCACCTGGCGATTACGACTGCTCGGGCTCATACAGGTTGCGACCAGATCGCCCATGCCCGTCAGGCCGGCGAAAGTGGCCGCTTCGCCACCCATCGCAACCCCGAGGCGGGTAAGTTCGGCGAGGCCCCGGGTCATGACGCCCGCACGGGTGTTATCCCCTACCCCGAGGCCTTGGGCCATACCGGTGGCGATGGCGATCACATTCTTGAGCGCTCCGCCGAGCTCGCAGCCGATCACGTCGTGGTTCGTATAGACCCGCAACAGGCCCATTTGCAGGATCGACTGCAATGCGGACGCAACATCAAGGTCCTCGGTGGCAATTACCGACGCCGCCGCCTGCCCGGCCATGATTTCGCGAGCCAGGTTCGGTCCGGTGAGGGCCGCGGCCGGGCGCCCTGGAAGCACCTCCTTTAGTACCTGGGTCATCCGTAAAAGCGTTCCGGCCTCGAGACCCTTCGAAAGGCTGATGGCCGGGATCCAGGGACGAACGTCGGGTTTGGCCACCTCGAGGACCGTGCGAAATCCTTGCGACGGAACCCCTACGATCAGCAATTCGGCATGCCTTGCTGCTTCGGACATCACTGACGTGGCCCGCAAATGATCAGACAGCGTGAAGCCCGGCAAATAGCCGCTACTTCGATGGTGGTCATTGATTTCGTCCACCACGCTGGCGTCTCTGGCCCACAGGACCGTGTCATGGTTATGGCTGACGAGCGACGCTACGGTGGTCCCCCAGGAACCGCCTCCCAGAACCGTTACTTTCATAGATTGACGATACCCCGCGAGAAAGATCACGATTTCGAGTCTCGTTCCATCGGACACCAACCAGACTTGATACTCTCCTAACAATTACCCACGAAGACGACGACGTACGGGCGCCTCGGGCGGAAGAACTGCGGTACGGAGTGGTTGGCATCGCACTTTGATCCACAACCCGAGGAGATTTACCCATGATTCCTGCGCGCTCCAAGCTGGCAACGGGGCTCGTTGCCCTTGCTCTGTCCGCTCTCGCTCTGCCGCTGACCCAGCAGGCAGCGAGTGCAGCACCGGCTGGCACGGTCGGTCGACTGAACTTGGCAACGTCCAATTTCGAACTCGCCGTCGGACTCCAAGAGTCCACCATGGGCTTCGCCAGCCTGACCAGTCCGGGTGTCGGACCTCGGGCACAAAGGGCCATCTCGGTAAAGATCACCCCGGACAAGAAGGCCACGCTTCCAGGCGCCTGCAACGGCAAGGACGTGACGGGGCCGGAAACGGCCGCATGTGTGACCGGCCTCACCGACGTGAACAAGCTCGAAGCCAAAGACGAAATTGTTTCCTACGATGACGTGACCGGTTCGGTCGGCGGGTTGGCTGTCATACCAGCCTCAGTCGCAGCATCGAACTCGGTCGAAATCGTTACGGCTCCACAGACCCGGGCCTTCGCCAAGGGCGGCGCGCTCGGACCTGGCGGCATCACCACCACCGATCGTACCGGCAACGTGCTCCACAAGCAGTGGGTGAACGGTGTGGTTACCGGGCCCGCCTGCCCGGGCGGCAACTCCCCCGGCGACGGCAGTGCGGCCAACTTCAACGGTGGCACCTGTGCCACCACGCTCGGGACCTACGGCGAGTTGTACTCGCCGTACGCCAGCGTGGTGAACTTCAACCAGCTCATGATGGGCATCGGCGACGTCGAACTGTCCCCCAACGGCAAGTCGATTCTGGCCACCAACCTCCATGACGGTCACCTGTACACCGGCCCGGTCGATGGTGATGGTGCGCTCACCAAGATCGACAGCCTTCCCGCGTTTGCGAAGTCCGCCGACTGGCGACCGTACGGCCTGTCCAGCTACGGGGATCTCACGATCGTCACCTGGACCCAGATCGGACCGAATCAGACAACCGTTTCGTTCGGCGTTGCGTCGTACAGCTCGGCCGGTGTCTGGAAAGAAATGGTTGCACCCATGAGCGGCGCCGATCTCGCCGAAGGCGCGGGCCTCGGCGTGATGTCCGCCGCCGAAGTCGATGCGAAGGGCCGTCTCAACGTGACGTTCATCCCGATCTACCGCCAGGCCACCGAGGCCTTCGGCGTCGGGACTTCCGCTCCGGTGATGCAGCTGGCCTCCAATGGAGTTGATCACTGGTCGAACAACCTGGCGAGCGCATCACGACTCACGTCGTACTCCATCGACAAGGTGGACACGCCGTCGTTCGGTCGTATGGCCAACGACCAGGTCAGCGGCCGAGTCGCCGTCACCACGGCAGATCCCTTGCACTTCCACTCGGGTGGCTTCACCGAGTACAACACCGACGGCACCAACACCGGCCGAGAGCAGCTGACCTGGCGCGGTATTGGTGACGGTGGGTACGAAACGGCGCCCCCCAAGACGGTCGACTCCGGCAAAGCCTCCACCGACACCGACCTGCTCGTGTACGACAAGTCGTCGGCCACTCCGTACTGGGATGCCTATGCATTCGGCAAGATGTCGGGTATGGGTGACCTCGAGAACCTCGCGAGCCAGGCCACCATCGGCAATCGTGCCTGGGCCGATGCCAACGGCAGTGGCATCCAAGACGACGGCGAAGCAAACATCGCTGGCGTTGCCCTCGAAGTGCTCGACGGAGCGGGTGCGCCCATTATCGATCCGGCCACGGGCGTCGGCGCCGTGGTGATTACTGACGCCAACGGCAACTGGGTACTTACCCTGGACGCCGGCACCAGCGTGCAGGTGCGGGTTGCCGCCAACAACTGGACCGAGGGACCGTTCGCGACCGGTGGCGCGTACGCCGGTTGGAACCTGACCAAACCCACCCAGGGAAGCGATGGCGCGGTCGACTCCAACGGTGATCCGGCCACGCGTAATGTGCTCGGCGCGGCCGGTCAGAGTTTTCGCGCCGGCACCACCGACTTCTCATTCGATGTCGGTTTCGCTCAGGTGACGGCTCCCCCGGTGCCGTGCATCAAGCTGCTCACGGAGGTGCAGGACAAGGACGGCAAGTGGCTGGATGCCAACACGGCAGGTGCCGCCGCTGTCGTGGCCAACGACCGGACCAACGTGGTGTACCGGTTCACGGCCACCAACTGCGGGCTTGAGCCGTTGAAAGGCGTCACTATCACCACCGGCATACCCGGCACGCCCACCATCACCGTCGGCGACCTCGCGGTCGGCGCGTCGTCGACGGCCTCGACCGTCAACGCGGCCAAGGATCAGCTGCTCACCGCAGCGACGGTCACCGGCAAGGGCGCCACATCAGGCACGCTCGTGAATGCGGCTGACCCCGCCCAAGCGGTGATCGTTGCGACGGTTCTGCCCAACGTCTTGCCCACGCCACTGCCCGCCACCGGTTCCCGGCCCACGTCACAGTTGTGGGTAGCAGTCGGCCTGATGCTGGTCGGCCTTTTGACGGTACGTATCTCGCGGCCTCGCAACACGGTCTGACCAATCCGATTGGTGCGTAACTGAGCGATAGCGAGCGGTCCCGGGCCCTCCAGTCCGGGACCGTTCGCGTATTCTGCGTTCTCTACACTCGGCGTCATGCCACACGTCGAGAGCGCCGGACTTCTGCTGTACCGAACCACGGCCGGGCACGTAGAGGTTCTCTTGGCCCACATGGGCGGTCCGTTCTGGGCGAGGAAGGACCAGGCTTGGACGATTCCGAAAGGCCATCGTGAAAATGGCGAAGATGACCTGCTCGCAGTAGCCGAGCGCGAGTTTGCCGAGGAGATGGGGTCAGCGGCTCCCAGTGGTCTGACCCTGGAATTGGGCCGCATCCGCACCGGCCGAAAGACGGTCATCGCCTTCGCACGCGAGGCCGACTTCGACGCCGACGCCATCGTCAGCAACACCTTCACCATCGAGTGGCCCTACCACTCTGGCCGCATGGCCGAGTTCCCCGAGGTCGACCGTGCTGCCTGGTTCGACCTTGACACTGCGGCCACGATGCTGGTGGCCAGCCAGGTCCCGTTTCTCAACCGACTCGCGTCAGCGCTTCATCCAAACGGGTAGTGAACGTGTGCTGCATCTGGCCGTAGATGTTGCGATGGGCGGTGGCGGTGTCATCCCACGAATAGTGCGCAGCGACAAGGTCGCCAGCATGGACGAGGCGACGGCGGAGCGGCGCATCGGTGGCGAGTGAAGCCAGCGCATCGGCAAGCGCTTCGTCGTCACCGGGTTGCACCACGAGAGCATCGCGTCCGGCGGTGAGGTACTCACGAAACACCGGCAGATCACAAACCACCGTGGGCGTGCCCGCCGCCATCGCCTCTAGGACGACCAGGCCCCAGCCTTCGTTGACGGAGGGGAACGCAAAAGCGTCGGCGGCGTGATACCACCCAACCATCTGGTCGTCGGGCAGGGTGCCGAGTTCGATCACATCCCGACCGAACTCCAGATCGAGTGATGGCATCGTGGCGATGACCGCGTCACGATAGGGACGGTGGTCCTGAAACGAGTGGCCGCCGATGATGGACAGCACCGGCCGATGTCCGAGCTTGTCGCGCAGCATCGCCAATGATCGAAACAGATGGTCGCTCCCCTTGCGAGGTTCGATACCGCCGATACTGAGAATCAGGAACCGCCCGTCGGCACCGACCTGGGTGCGAAGGCGGCCGAGGACTTCTTGAGGTGGTCGGGGCGCGAAGCGCTCGATGTCGACGCCGTTGGTGACCACCCCGGAGGTGACGCCGAAGTCGGCTGCCAGCTTCTGCTGCCACATGCGGCTTACGACCAGGAGTCGATCTGGGTCATAGATCGATCGGTTCTGACATTCGATCAGTGCCTTGGTGGTGAAGTCGTCGACGTGATGCACCGTACGCAGCACCTGCACAGGCAGACCCTCGTCGCGCATCCGCACCGCAGCGCGGGCCGAGATGCAATCCTGCACATGCAGGATCGGAGGCAGGGAGTCGCTGCGGCGTCGCAGACCCTCTGCGAATGCGTCAACCGTGGCGAAAACTTTGTCGTCAAGCGTGCCGCCGTGCCACTCGGGATTCGGCACGAACGAGCAAGGCGCGGCGACCGATCGGAAGAAACCGACGGCGGGGTCGCCCATCGCGATGATCTCGACATCGACGTTCTGTCGGACCAACGCTTCAGCCAATGCCAACGTGTGAATCACCCCACCCCGCGGTTTGGTGGAGTAGGTCAACAGAGCCACGCTCGTCATAGCGAGGCACCCACCAGAGACGGGTCACGTCGCGAGATCGCCGCCGCCGCCAGCGCGGCCCGGGCCCCGGTAGGGGCGACGATGCACCCAGCGTCGCGGAAAGCCTGACACTGGCGGTCAAACCCCTGCGGGTCGCCCTGCGTGCCACACACGTAGACAACAATGACGGGAGCGTTCTCAGAGTGGGCGATAGCCGAAAGGGATGGCACCAACTCGGAGGCCGGGTCGGGATGGGAACCGTGGCCCAGAACCACGTCGATAAGAATCACCGCCACATCGGATTCCTGGGCGACACCGGCCAGCTGTTCGAGCCGGGCCGCAGGGTCGATCATCGGGTGCGGGCGACCCTGGGTGTACTCCTCCTCACCAAGATCGAGCGCGATGTGCGAACCGCTCGGAGCCGGAACCCGCAACGCCTTGTCGAGGGGCGTGTTGGACCACACGCGACCAAGGAGCGGCTGCAGCACCGTGAGCGCCTCATAGCAGAGCGTGCCACCCGAGTAGAGGCCGCGAATCAGCGTGCGTTCCGGGGCGAGCTTCCTGATCGCCTGTTCTACATCTTGTTGCAAATGCATCCATTCGGACGG
>JANMCE010000207.1:0-4020 GCA_031360915.1 Actinomycetes bacterium
GTGGGAAAGGCCTGCAATATCGATCGACCTGCGTGCCATGATTCCTCCGTCTGTTGGTGAGTGACCGGCGTTACCTTAACGCCAAGCGTCGACCGACACGGTGCGATGCAACTGCAGTTTCCACGCTTGCATGGTGGATGAGACGTCGCTGCCGACCACGACCACTTTGATGCTGTCGGGCGGGTAGGCGGGCACGATGTCGTAATCGGGACGCGTGAGGTAGTCCGTCGGCCACACCCTGGCCGTTGAGGGTCCCTTACCCTCGATCTGGCTACGGCACATCGGATAGAACCCGCTCGCTCGGAAATCCTTCAGGCACATGGTGGCGCTCTCGTGGAGGTAGCTCTCAATGGACGCTTTGGTCTCTCCAGCCTCGGCCATGAGGTGCGCTCGCTTCTCCGACATGAGGAGAAATGCGCCGGTCTGGGGCATCTCGAAACTGTTGAGCGTGGTGACGACGTCGTCGAGGGTGCCGTAGTAAAAGTTGCCGTTGTGGGCCCAGCCTCCGAGCAAGATCGAGACGGTGGATTCCTCCGCGCCATACCCAAGCGACACGTGGAACGGGTCCCACGGACTGGCGGCCTCATTCTCGGCGAACGCCAACGCGTATGCCACTGCGCTGCCCTGGGTAGGCATGGTGTTCACACCGCTACGAGCGCCGCCGACGGTGCGAAACATCAGGTTGAGGACCCGACCAATGGTGGCGTTGGCCTGGTTGCCGGGGCCGAGTGCGTTGAGCGCCCCGGTTATGCCGATCTCTGTCGTGATTGGGCCATTGACCAGTTGGGCGAACGCAAACGAGTTGACCGAGCGGGTCATCGATTCGAACTGCAGGTCACCGAAGACCGAAGCACTCGCCAGAATGACCGGGAGATACGACGGCTTGGCCCCTGCCATGACCGCGTTGATAGCCACCATCTCCACCGTGACGCGCCGACCCTCCGGCCGGAATGATTCGGTCACAACCTCATCGGCCGCGTGGGTCGTGCCCTGCAACATCGCAGCGACGTTCGCTTCCGTCGGCGGAACGATCGGCAACCCGTCTGTCCATCCCTCGGCGTGAAAGTGATCGAGCACCTCGGCCAGCGTGCCCCGCACCGCCACGCGAGGGCGGGGCGAGGGCACACTGAGCCCGGTGAGCATCTCATCCGGCGAGGTAGGCGTGGTGAGGTCGTCGATGACGGCGTTGATTGCGGCATCAGTCCGAGGTGGGTTGCCGATCGGCCACACCCGTACCGGTGCGCCGACGGTGGTGATTGAGTGATGCGCGGTAGGAGCCAACGTCTCGAAGTGGATCAAAGGTGCGGGCACGCCGCGGTGCTCCAACTCCGAAGCGAACACCACCGCAAGGTGCACCATCGTGGCGGCTGGTCCGCTAACGAGCACAGCAGCATCAAAGTTGGTAGCCACGAAGTCGATCTCGGAGATGTCGGTCATCATGAAGTTGGCTCGCATGAAGTGCGTGGCTTTCGCCATCGGGTAACGCTGCGAAATGAGGTGGAGGAACCAGTCGACGATCGGCTCGAGCCCTGAGCCCGGCGGCATCGTCTGCACGATGCAGATCCGCAACCCGTCGAGCGTGCTCGGCCGAGCAGCCAGGGCGATGAGCTCGCGTGTCGGGGCGTCGCTGCGCGGGTCAAGGGCCTCAAAAATCTCCACGTCAGCGACTGTACGCCGAACGACCAAGGGTGATCTTCCATCACGGCGGTACCATCGCGGCATGATTGAACCGGACTCTTTTCGCTTCGACACGCTCAGCTTGCACGCTGGTCAGCGTCCTGACCCGGTCACCGGAGCGAGGGCGGTGCCAATCTATTTCACCACGTCGTATGCGTTCCCCGACACCGATGAAGCCGCGGCGATGTTCAACCTCGAAACGCCGGGCCACATCTACAGCCGCATCTCCAACCCGACCGTGGCTGTACTGGAGGAACGCATCGCTGCTCTCGAAGGTGGCGTGGGAGCGGTATGCGCGGCCAGTGGCACCGCCGCGCTGCACTTGGCCATTGCCTCGTTGCTGAGCGCGGGTGACCACATTGTTGCTTCGAAGAACCTGTACGGCGGGTCGTACAACATGATGAATCTCACGCTGCCCCGCTTCGGTATCACCACGACCTTTGTCGACCCGAGGGATCCGGCCGCATTTATTGCTGCGATCCAACCGAACACCAAGCTCTTCTACGGTGAGACTCTTGGCAACCCTGGTATCGAAGTGTTGGACATCGAGGCGATTGCCAACGCCGCTCACGCCCACGGGCTCCCGCTCATGGTCGATGCGACGTTTTCCACTCCGTACCTCATCCGCCCGATCGAGCACGGTGCAGACATCGTGATGCACTCGGTCACCAAATTTCTCGGCGGCCACGGCACCGCGTTGGGCGGGGTGATTGTCGATGGCGGACGCTTCGACTGGCTTGCGTCGGACAAGTTCCCGACCATGAGCGAGCCGTACGCTGGCTACCACGGCATTGTGTTTGCCGAAGAGTTCGGACCCTCCGCGCTCGGCATGCGAGCCCGAGCTGAAGGGCTGCGTGACTTTGGTGCATGCATGAGCCCGCACAACGCGTTTGCGCTGCTGCAGGGCATCGAGACGCTTCCGCTGCGCATGGCCCGCCATGTCGACAATACCGACCGAGTCCTCAAAATGTTGCAGGCCAACGATGCGGTCACGTGGGTCAAACATCCGAGGGTTCCCACCCATCCTGATTTCGAGTTGGCGAAGCGGTTGTACCCGAAGGGAGTCGGTTCCATTCTCAGCTTCGGGGTCAAGGGTGGTCGCAGCGCGGGTCGTAAGTTCATTGAGGCGGTGCAACTGGCCACCCACCTGGCCAATGTGGGCGACGCAAAAACGCTGGTGATCCACCCGGGGTCAACCACGCACGGGCAGTTGACGCCGGAGCAACTGGAACTGTCCGGCATTAGTGAAGATCTCATCCGATTGTCGGTCGGTCTCGAAGATCCGCGAGACATCGTGGAAGACCTCGAACGGGCACTGAAGGCCAGCCAGCGATGATCGTTGTCGTTGACGGCAACGCGGCCCACGCCGCCACCGGAGGAGTACCGCTGACAGGCGATGGCCCGGTCGTGGTTCTCATTCACGGCGCCGGGATGGACGGCACCGTGTGGCAACTGCAGACCCGCTACCTCGCCCATCGGGGTGTACGCGCCATGGCGGTTGACCTGCCCGGCCACGGACGAAGCGATGGCGAAACACTGCCCACGGTTGAGGAGATGGCCGATTGGGTTGCCCGTTTCATGACAGCGGCCGGGTTAGGCGCCGCGCACATGGTCGGGCATTCCATGGGGTCCTTCATCGCGCTCGAACTGGCCAGCAGGCACGCCGCAGTCACGCAATCGATCACGCTCTGCGGAACCTCCACCGCCATGCCGGTCCACCCACAACTGCTCGCCGACGCGACCGACAATCTGCCCGCAGCCGCTGCCCTGATGGCAGCGTGGGGTCACGCCAGACCGGCCCATGTGGGCCTCAACCCGACGCCTGGACAGTGGATGCTCGGGGGCGCGCAAGCGCTTGTCGAGAACTCGCGTCCGGGCGTGCTCGCCTCCGACTTTCGAGCCTGCGCGGCCTATTCCGGTGCGCTGACCGCTGCTGGAAAAGTCGGCTGCCCGGCCACCGTTGTGATTGGTCTTGGCGACAAGATGACCCCACCAAAAGGCGGCCGTGCGTTGGCTGCAGCCCTGCCGTCGGCCACAGTCATCGAGCTCGTTGATACCGGTCACTCCATGATGACCGAAAGCCCCCGCACCATCCGCACCGCCATCATCACCTCCACCCGTGCGGGCTGAACGGAGTCATGGGCGGATTGGCTATTTTTGTTTTTGGGGCGTACCTCGTTTTCATGGGTTGGTGGATGAGCACGCACGAACACTGGGCATCCCGGATCGACCGAGCAGCATACGAGTCGCGCCCGTCGCGACTCCGATACTGGAATCACCGTTTCAGCAGAGTCCTCAACCGTTGGGTCTGCCGCTTGCCCTGACGGCCTTGGGACTAGTGGC
>JANMCE010000216.1:0-14958 GCA_031360915.1 Actinomycetes bacterium
CTGCACACGATCGAGTAACGGCTCAGGCGAAGCGGCAGCGACCGCGGCTTCGTAGCTGTCGTAGCCGTTGATGGTCCCGTCGATCATCAAGCGGAGTTCGACAGTGGTTGTATCTGCAACGATTTCGAACGCTTGCTCGGACTTGTAGGCAGAGGAAATGAATGCCCGGGCGCCACAGTCGTTGATGATGTAGCTCAACTCGCCCGACGTCAGGCGGCTTGAACAGGCGGTGAAGACCAACCCAGCGTACATGGCGCCCCAGATGACTTCGAGGTAGCGGGCGTTGTTCTCCATGCAGAGCGCAATGTGATCACCGGGCCGCAGCCCGGCGTCATTAAACACACGGGCCAGGCGGTTGGCGCCGTCGTCGAGCCGAGCGTAGGTCACTACCTCTCCGGTCGACGCCATGATGTAGGCGGCCCGGTCTGGATCGGTTACAGCGTGGTCCCCTGGAAATCCCATGGGTCTGACATTAGCGAGGTAGCTGACGCGACTGGTCGCGAACTACCGTGGGATCGTGGATTCAGAGGCGGCCCTTTTCGAGCGATTCAGGGGGCTGATGGACCTTGGTCACTGGACGTTGGGTGAGGCCGCGATCCTGCTGGCTGGCTACCAGCATCCGTTGGTCGACGTCGACGAAACCCTGCGCGAACTTGATGCCCTGAGCGCCACGGTGACCACGCCGACCCTTGACGGCTTGGTCGCTACTCTGTTCGGCGACGGTGGCTTTACCGGTAACACCACTGACTATTACGACCCCGACAACAGCTATCTGCACTGCGTCCTTCAGCGTCGTCTTGGAATCCCGATCTCACTGGCCGTGATGGCGATCGAGGTCGGTGACCGCTGCGGCGTGCCGCTGTCGGGGGTGGGATTCCCCGGTCATTTCCTGCTACGCGACAAGGTGGACCCGACGGTCTTCATTGACCCCTTCGGTGGCGGAACGTACCTGACGGAAGCCGAGTGCGTGGTGTGGTTTCACCGTCAGCATCCCGCCGGTGCAGCATGGAGTCGGGACTTTCTTGAACCCGCCGACAACGCAACCATTCTCAACCGCATGATCAGCAACCTGTTGGTGGTGTACCAGCAGCGCCGCGACCTGGCCGGCGTGAAGTGGCTCATGAAGCTGCGCTGTGCGCTGCCCAACGCCACTCCGGCCGACGAAGCCAACTTCGCCCGCCTCATGTCCCCGCTGAACTGATGGTGCACGGAGGCGACGGCGAGGATACCGCCGAGTAACATCGGGCTATGACCGTCGTCACTCCCGTTGCTACGGATGAACAGCACATCGTTGACCTTTGTGACGAACTGCTGCGTACGCACCCACCGACCAGCACCGAGGCTCGCACCTTTCTCGGTCATCAGTACGACATGGGTCTGGCATGGGTGCACAATCCGACTGGCGAAGGCGGCCTCGGGTTATCGCCCCGGTTGCAGAGGACGATCAACGAAAAGCTCTTCGCCGCGGGTGCACCGAACCCGGTTACTAGAAACCCAATTGGCCATGGCATGTGTGGGCCGACCGTCGTCACGTGGGGGAGCGAGGCGCAAAAGCAGCGTTACTTGCGGCCGCTCTTCGCCGGTGAGGAAATCTGGTGCCAGCTCTTCTCCGAGCCCGGCTCCGGTTCCGACTTCGGCGGCCTGTCGGCCCGTGGCGTACGCGACGGTGACGAATGGATCTGCAACGGCCAGAAGGTGTGGACCACCCTCGCCCACCTTTCGAAATGGGGACTGCTGGTGGTTCGCACCGACAGCGAAGCGGCGAAGCACGCTGGTCTCACTGCGTTTGTGGTCGACATGCAGGCGCCCGGCCTCGAGGTGCGGCCGCTGTTTCAGATGACCGGTGAGGCCGAGTTCAACGAGGTGTATTTTCACCGACACGCGCATTCCCGACAGTGAGCGCCTTGGCAATCCGGGCGACGGTTGGCGAGTCTCGCTTACAACGCTCATGAACGAGCGGGTCTCCATTGGTGGGGCAATTCCGCAGAAGGGCGCAGGCCCCATCGCCGACGCAATGCGGGTGTGGAAGGGCCTTCCCGAAGATCGGAAGAGTCCGGCCACGCAAGACGAACTGATGAAGTTGTGGATCCGTGCCGAACTGCTGCGTCTCACCAACATCCGGGCCTCGCAGAACCGCAAGATGGGTGACCCTGGTCCTGAAGGTTCGGTCGCGAAGCTCGCGATGGCCGAGCTCTACAAGGACATCTATGCCTTCGCTGTGACTGCGATGGGGCCTGAAGGGATGCTCTATCGGGAGTACGAAATGAGCCGTCCCAACACCGCCATGGCCAACGACTATCTGCAAAAAACCTTCCTGCGCAGCCGGGCCAACTCGATCGAAGGCGGCACCAGCGAAGTCATGCGCAACATCCTCGGTGAACGCGTGCTCGGCCTACCGGGCGACGTTCGTGTCGACCGCGACAGACCCTGGAGCGAAGTTCCCCGAAGCTAGGTCGGTGACTCGTTCTGATGGCGTTCACCCGACTCGGCCGAACGCATCGCAACCGAACCGAGTATCGGATGCTGGCCGAGCCATTGCACGAAGGTGCGCGCAAGTGCTCGTGGCCCAGCCACTTCGATGACACCTTTGGCCATGGCGTCGCGCATCGTTCGGTCGCCCATCCACACCTGGGTCAAGGCGCGCAGCTCGGCCCGTACGTTGAGATCAACCTGATAGCCGGGGTCGACCACGCAAAGGTCGATGGCATCGTCAACGACAAGCCAGTAGGTCGACTTGCCGGGAGGGGCGCGCAGAAATCGAAACTCGACAACGGTTCGGGTGGCGCGCAGTCCCGCCGGTTGCAACATGCGGCGCACGTCCCACATCAGCAATGCCGGGTCGAGTTCGTCAGGTGTGTAGCGGCTGCGCGCCCATCGTTGACCCCAGACTCCCATCGCTTCGATGATGGGATACAGATCCCAGCCCGCCTCCGTGAGCGAGTACTGCGCGCTGCGACCGATCTGAATGCGTTCGATGGTGCCCGCCGTTTCGAGCTGACGTAGCCGCTTCGTCAAGAGCGTTGGCGAGATGAGCGGCACGCCACGCTGGATGTCGCTGAATCGTTTGCTGCCCAGCAACAGTTCGCGAACAATCAAGGGCACCCACCGTTCGCACAACAGCTCGGAGGTTTTGGCCACCGGACAGAATTGACCGTATCCACTCACGCCGTCACCGTATCGCTGCGACGCCAACCCCGTCACTACACAATATGGACTAGCCGTCGGGGTCGCCATGAGAGGACGATGAGTGCAGCAACAATCAAACGAACAATCAAACGAACAGGGAGCTCACCATGGGTAAAGCAGTTGTCAGTTTGTCGACCGGACTCGAAGACGCAGAGAAAGTCACCGTGGCATTTTTGGTCGCGGTGGGCGCAGCTGAATCAGGACGACCGGCGTTGATGTTTCTCACCAAAGAAGCAGTGCGACTCGTTACTGGCGGTGTTGCCACCGGTACCGCGTGTGAGGGTTGTCCATCGATCGCGGATCTCCAAGCGCGCTTCGTTGCGGCGGGCGGCACCTATCTCGTGTGCCCGATCTGCTTCAACTCCAAGCACCTCGACCCGGCCACCCTTATCGACGGCGCCACCATCGGTGGGACAGTTCCGATGTGGGAATGGATCGGCGACGGCGCCACCACGTTCAGCTACTGAGCGCCGGACGCAGCATCCGAAGCAGGGCGGGTCGCGTATCAGCGAACGTGCAGCAGCACGCCGAGAAACGTGGCTGCCAGCGAGCCCAACAGACCGAGTGCGCCACCGATGGCGAGTGCGGCTTTCGACTTCGACACGACATGCACCGCAGACCCGACACCGGCGACGGCAACCATCACCAGTTTGAGCGCAAGCGTGATCTGATATGCGGTGGAGGTGTCGGCAACCTTGACGGCCGCAACGTTCCAGATGCCCGTGGCGAAGAGCAGCGCAAAGGCCGGCCAGGCAATGCGGTTATAGGCCCGCGCCATGGTGCGAGGTGCATCGGGATGCAGCACTCGTTGGCCGCGGAGCAAACCCGCGAGGGTGATCTGGCCACCGACCCAAACGGTGGCGGCGAGGACATGCAGGAAGATGCGAATGGTTGCGAGGCTGGGGGAAAGCACGAGGAGAGCCCGTCAGTTCGACAGGGCAGCCAGCACATCGCTGGCCTTGAGTTTACGATCGTCGAGGCCACCGGGCTTCCCGCCAAGTAGAACCGACGCGCCGAGGTCGATGGCGTTCTGTAACTCGCGAATATTACGCGGCGGTGGAAAGTACTCGTCCTCGTCGGTGACCCTCACCTGTTCGATACCGTTGACCGGAGCGAGACGAGCAAGCACGGCTTCTACCAGTTCATCGGGTGCCGAGGCGCCTGCCGTCACGCCGACAATGCCCTCAAGATCGTCGGGCAGCTCATCGGCCGTGTTGATGCGGTACACCCGATCACAGCCCGACTCGCGACCGAGCTTTTCGAGGGCGCGGGTGTTGGAGGAGTTCGATGAACCGATCACGATCATGGCATCGCAGCGAGGGGCCATGGCCATGAGCGCCGACTGACGGTTGGTGGTAGCGAAACAAAGATCGCTGCGGCCCGGAGTCCAGGCATCCGGGAAGCGCGCAAGCGTGGCCTCCTGCACCGTCGACCAGTCACGATGCGACAGCGTCGTCTGCGCCAACAGTGCGACAGGAGCGTCGAACTGGGGCAGCGCCAGCACTTCTTCCACCGATTCCACCCGGTTCATTGACAGGGGTGCAACGGCCATGGTGCCCACTGCTTCCTCGTGACCGTCGTGACCGACGTAAACAATCTGGAAGCCTTTGCCCGCCCGGACCTTGACTTCGTGGTGGACTTTTGTCACAAGCGGGCACACCGAGTCGACCACGTAGCTGCCGGCGCCATGCGCCGCTTTGACGACTTCTGGGGCCGAGCCGTGAGCGGAAAGCATGATGGGGAAGCCTTCCGGAACGTCCGCTATGTCGTTCACAAAGATCACGCCCATAGCGGTGAAACGGTCGACCACGATCTTATTGTGGACGATCTCGTGGAAGCAGTACACGGGCGGCTCAAAGCTGCGGACGAGCCATGCGAGGGCCTTGATCGCCATCTCCACCCCGGCGCAAAAGCCGCGGGGTGACGCCAGGAGCACTCGGTCAATGGGCACATGGTCAGGCTACCCTTGACGGTCGTGTCTGCCCCTGTTGTCGTCTCTGTCGCGCCCGGTTCCCCGGCCGAACGCGCGGGAGTACAGGTAGGCGACCAGATTCTGTCGCTCAACGGCGAAGTGCCGCGTGACGTGTTGCAGTGGCGATGGCTGGCCGATGAGGCCGACCTTGAGCTCGATGTGCGACGCGGCGGCGCCGATATCACGCTCGACATTCCCAAGAACGCGGGCGAGGCGCTCGGCGCGCAGGTGCAGTCTGCGCTGTTCGATCAGGTGCGTACGTGTGACAACCACTGCGAGTTCTGCTTCATCTATCAATTGCCTCCGGGCATGCGAAAGAGCCTGTATCTGAAGGACGACGACTATCGCCTGTCTTTCCTCTACGGCAACTTCACCACGCTCACCCGCTTCACCGAACTCGATCTCGAACGGGTGATCACCGAGGGCCTCAGCCCGCTCAATGTGAGCATCCACGCCACCGACCCAGAGGTACGCACGCGTATGTTGCGGAATCGTCGGGGCGCTACGAGTCTGCGTTGGCTGCGACAGTTGCTCGACCACGGCATCACGGTGCATGGCCAAGTGGTGGTGTGCCCTGGTGTCAACGATGGCGCGATCTTGGACGACACGTTGGCAGGCGTGCTTGACCAGTACCCCGAGCTGGCGAGTGTTGCCGTGGTGCCGCTTGGTATCAGCCGCTACAACAATGAGGCGGCCATGAGAGCCCACACGTTGGAAGAGGCTCAGGTCGTGGTCGATACGGTGACCGACTGGCAGGACACCTTTCTGGCGGTGCTGAGCAAGCGTATGGTCTTTGCCGCTGACGAGTATTACTTGCTGGCGCAACGACCTTTCCCGCCAGCGGAGACCTATGGCGATTTTCCGATGCACGAGGACGGCATCGGCATGGCCCGCACGTTCGAGCTCGAATTCACGGGTCAAACCGAAGAAGTCATCGGCCCGCAGAGCGGCTTCTTCGCCGCCGTCGACGGTGCCCCAGCAGAGTACTACCGTGCGCCCCGAGCACCCGGGACGGTGACGCTGCGGCCGAGCCGCAAGGCGCCAGTCGGCGTGCTCACCAGCACCGCAGGGTCGGCGATTCTGACGCCGTTGGTCGACTCCTTGGGCCGTAAAGACGTGCGCTTGATCACGGTCACCAACGACTTCTTTGGCGGAAACACCTGCGTTACCGGTTTAATGGTGGGGTCGGACCTGCAGCGAGTGCTGGCCGCTGAGCCCGAAGGGCACCGCTACCTGTTGCCCGATGTCTGTCTGTCTGAAGGCCGTTTTCTCGATGGCCTTACCCCAGCCGATCTTCCCCGCCCGGTGGAGATCGTGCCAACGAATGGCATCGCGTTGCGCCGTGCCCTGGAAGGAAAGCAATGACGCTGCCCATCGTCGCAATTGTGGGCCGACCCAACGTCGGAAAAAGCACCCTAATGAACCGCATCCTGGGCAAGCGCGTCGCCATCGTAGAAGACCGCCCCGGCGTGACACGCGATCGCAAAGAAGTCGAAGCCGAGTGGCTTGACGTGCCCTTCCTGTTGGTTGATACCGGTGGCTGGTTGCCGGGTGGTTCGGAGCTGGACGAGAAAGTGTCGCGCCAGGTTGAAAAAGCGGTCATGGACGCAGACCTTGTGCTGTTCGTCTGTGATGCGTCCGTCGGCATCATCGAAGAAGACGCAGCGGTTGCAGAGTGGTTGCGTCGTAGCGGTAAGAAGGTCATGGTCGTCGCCAACAAGAGCGACAACGACCGGCGCGAAACCGAGATGTGGGAGTTCCTCACACTCGGCCTTGGCGAGCCGATCCCGGTGAGCGCGCTGCATGGCCGGCGGTGCGGCGACATGCTCGACGTTCTTGTCTCTCATTTCGCGGCACCGGTTGGTGGCGCAGACGATGAGGATGACGACAGTGACTCTGCTCTCGAACTGCTGCCGAAGATTCCGGCCGTTGCCATCGTCGGTCGCCCGAACGTGGGCAAGAGCACATTGTTCAACCGTCTGATCGGTGACGACCGCGCCGTGGTCCACGACATGCCCGGCACCACCCGCGATGCAGTGGACACCATCGTCGACACGGTGAACGGCCAGATCAAGTTTGTCGATACAGCTGGCATGCGCCGCAAAGCCAAGATCGAAGAAGGCCCCGAGTACTACAGCTTCGTGCGTGCGCTTCGTGCCGTCGACGAGAGCGACGTGGCATTGCTGGTCATTGACGCAACTGATGGCGTGAGCGCGCAGGACCAGCGTCTGGCCGAGCGCGTCGACGCGTCGGGTTGCCCGATCGTCGTCATCCTCAATAAGTGGGAACTGATCGAAGATGAAGAGGTGAAGCTGCAGATCGCCGCCGACGTTGCCCGCAAGCTGCATTTCATCGGTGATGCCCCGGTGTTGAAGGTGTCGGCCTTGACCGGCAAGGGCGTGCACAAGTTACTGCCGGTGCTGGCCGATGCCGTCGAGCAGTACCATCGCCGCGTACCCACGCAGGCAGTCAACAAAGCGATTGCGGCGGCCCAGCAGGCTCAGCCTGGACCACACGGACAAAAGGTGCTCTACGCGGTGCAGGGCGCTACCGACCCGCCCACGTTCACCCTGTTTGCCAACAAGGAGATTTCGCCGTCATATCTCCGCTATCTCGAACGCACCATCCGCGAGCGGTTCAAGCTTGGCGCCGTGCCGATCAAGCTCCGCGTACGGAAACGTTCCACCTGATCCGTCATGCCGTGGTGTGATCCGTGCGCAAAGTTTTGGACGCCGACCTCGATGAATGAGGACGGCTCCTGCCCTGACTGCGGCAAAGTGCTCGACGCCCCCGTCGGCCCGACGATTACCGCGAAGGACTTGAACCTGAAGGAGTTGGCAGGGGAGGAAGGCAAAGTCCCCTGGCACTTCAAACTGATGATCTTTGCTCTCGCGCTCTACCTCGGCTGGCGGCTGGTGCAATTGGTGCTCTGGCTGTTTCGGTAACTGGTTCGCCGGTCTAAGCCGGCAACGGCTAGGGTTGCAAGGTCCACGGGCTGTGGCGCAGCTTGGTTAGCGCGCTTGACTGGGGGTCAAGAGGCCGGAGGTTCAAATCCTCTCAGCCCGACTGGAAAAGAACTGGTCAGAGCCGGTGCCCAAAGCACCGGCTCTGCTAGTTCACGCTCCGTGAGAACCAAATGAGAACAAAACTTTGTAACCCGTCGGTGTAATTCCGGTTCATGCTTGGCATCACTCGCTTCATTCACGACGATGCCGCGGAACCGATGGATCTGGCCTTTGCGGGCCGGACGCGCCGCCGACATGGTCATGCTTCGACGGCGAAAGAGATGATGGACTGCGGACTGTTGCTGAACGCCGAAACAGTTG
This sequence comes from Actinomycetes bacterium, assembly GCA_031360915.1. Lineage (GTDB taxonomy): Bacteria > Actinomycetota > Acidimicrobiia > Acidimicrobiales > Ilumatobacteraceae > JANMCE01. The sequence goes on from JANMCE010000216.1 coordinate 8,485, forward strand.
CCGATAGATCCACGAGCCAAGACACCACAATGTGCTGGTCAGGATGGCGCCCCCCACGACTACCGACCCCCCAAGGACGAGCCCCGGGATCGGTAGCCCCTGCGCGAAGGCGAACGCGGAAGTCGCAAGCAGGAGGAACGAAAGCAGGTAGGAAAACTGTCGGGGCTTGGGTGTAGGCGGTAGAGCGGGGGAAGAAATCAGGTGGCGGAAACCAAAGTTGTACAACAGATCGATCAACATGCCGTAAGGAAAGAGCGCTCCGCTCAATGCCACGAGCGCCATTGACCCGAGCCAGACGGGTGATCGCAGAGCCAGCCCGACCGCGACCAAGGCGATGCTCACCGCGGGCGTGAACCGAAGCGGCCACCGAAGCCGAAGTTTGGCGTCTTCGACGAGGTTGCCGAATCCTTGCTTATTGAGATTCGTGTTCGTAGATGCAGTCAGTGTTGGTTTCGTCATCGGCTTACTTTCCCGGTGTGCCCTGTCCGATTCGGTCGAACGGCCCGCCGCCATCCTGACCTTTCTTTACCAACTGGGGGCAGAGACACAAGACCTCCGGGTGGCGGTACCAACGACTCTTCCCGTGCGTGTGGGTGGATGACTATCGCCAACACCCCGACGCGCTCAACCACCGAGCGAACGAGTAAGGGTATGCCTGCTACGCGAGGCGCCGCTGCTCGATCCGCGTGGCCCATGCCATGTTCTCGACCGCCTCGCTCAACCGGAAGCGGCCACGGTCAACATGACGCGATCAGCCTTTGAGGAGGGCCGTCATCTGAACGATCTCGGCTTGCTGACCCTTGACTATTGCGGCGGCCAACTTCTTGACGTCGGCAGATTTCCCATCTTTGATGACGGTGTTGGCCATTTCGATGGCGCCCTTGTGATGCGCGATCATCATGGTGGCCCACGCCTTATCAAACTCAGCGGCCTTTGCTTTGCCGAGGCTGGTCATGTCTGCCGCGGTCATCATGCCGGGCATAGCGCCGCCGGAGTGGTTCATGCCCGCCATGGCGCCGGAGGCATCCTTGCCCCAGGCCGTGAGCCAACCCTTCATGGTGGCGATCTCGGGATCTTGGGCGGCCTTGATCGCCTTGGCAAGGGCAACGACCTTCGGGCCGGCGGCCGTCTGCAGGTCGAGTGCCATGTCGGCCATCTCGACGGCCTGCTCGTGGTGGGGAATCATTCCTTGGGTAAAGGTGGTATCGGCGTCGTTGAACGCGCCGGTGGTGGCCGATGCGGCAGTCGAAGCCTTCGCCGCCTCGGTCGTTGACTGGTTTGTGCCCGCCGTAGTGCTTTTGCTGCATGCGCTGAGCGGGACGGCAAGAGCGAGGACAGCAACGGCGATCAATGTGCGTTTCATGGGGGGATCCTTTTCGTGTTCCTACGAAGTGTAGTTGGTCGATCGGAGACTTTGGCGGTCACCCGGGCGCGAATCCGGTCAGCCCAGAGCGAGATCCGGCGCCGTCAGTGAACTCGATGGTCAGTTGAGCAAGGACCGGCGGAGACCTCACAGCTCCGACAAACCGTAGGAGGATCAGGAAGGTAGACTTTGGTGTGCCCTCTGATCAGACCGAGAATTCCAACCGGCGAGCAATGGGCGAACTTGAACGCGAGTTGCTGAGAGCTGTCTGGCGATCACGCCACGGTCTCACCCCTGCCGAAGCGCTCCAAGCTCTCGATGGCTCGGTGGCTTACACGACCGTGCTCACAGTGCTGACCCGCCTGTTCCAGAAAGAACTACTGGTGCGGACCCGTGAGGGCAAGTCCCACCGATACGTGGCCGCGGTTGGTGAGGCTGACTTTGTGGCCGGAAAAATGCGAGCAGCCCTGAACAGCGCCTCCGATCATGGCCTTGCCATGAGTCACTTCGTTGGATGCCTTAGCGCCGACGAAAAGACCGTGCTCAGCGCGGTACTACTACAGATCGCGGCCGAGCAATGACGCTGCTACTCGGTCTGCCCGCCCTTGCGGCCATCGCAGCCGGTGGCATCGTGTGGAAGTGGTCGAACCAATCTCGGGCAGACCTTGCCGCAAGACTCTTGGCGGCGACCTGGATGCTCGCCACGCTAACGATCGTCACCGCCATTGCGCTCTACGCCGTCGCGTGGATGGTGCCGGCGGAGCATGCGTTGTGGTGTCGGCAGTTGCTTGGACACTCGGCCGACCACCGCCCCGTCGCAGGAGTCATCCTGCTATCAGTCTTGACGGTCGTAAGTCTTCGCGTCGGCTGGGTCACCCGTAAAATCGTGCGGATGTGGCGGGCCGAGGTGCTCGGAAGGTCCTGCCTTGACATAGAGCAGAGCGATATCGCCTACGCCTTCAGCGTGCCCCAAGTCTTCCGCAAACGCAGCCTTGAGCGCGGCAGCATTGTCGTTTCAACCGCCATGCTCGACTCACTCACCGAGCCCGAACGCTCGGCGCTGTTCGCCCACGAACGGGCCCACTTGCGCTACGGCCATCACCGCTACCTCCTGACTGGGCAAGTGCTAGTCGCCGTCCTTCCGCCTCTGCGACCGATGATCAACCGACTTTCTTGGCTGCTCGAGCGATGGGCAGACGAGACAGCTGCACGAGAAGTTGGTGATCGTCGTGTCGTCGCTACCGCTATCGCGCACGCCGCCCTGTCGACAACAAGCCGGCAGACCCCGATGTTTCTCGCGTTTGGTTCCGACTCCGTCGTCACACGGGTTGAGGCAATGCTCCAGCCACCACGGTCTCGATCGATCGCGGTTAGCGTCGCCCTGATGCTGTCCGTGACCACAGCAGCCCTGGCCGCCCTGACGCAGCTTCACCACCTGGTATCGCTCGTCGGACAAATGGCCCGCTGAGTCACGCGCGATCCTGCCGCACTGTCGCCACTATTTCAACGGATCTGCTCCATGTTGCAAACAGGTTACAACTCTGACAATCTGTAGTTGATGAACTCATCCAGGCGGTCACGATGGGCCACGATTCCGATCTTTCTCGCCATGGTGGTTGGCTTTGCCCTGCCTGCATGGGCCAGCCCAGCGGATGACAAGCGAGCCGAAGCGGCGCGGATAGCGAAGAAGCGCGAAGGCCTCATCCAGCGTGCTGAGAGAATTAACGAGCAGAGCAAGGCCACCAAACTCAAGCTCGACCAGGTGGCCGCTGAGGTCAAGGTGACCGAGGCCGCTATCGGAGCCCGATCCGAAGCCGTCTCAGCCATCAACAGGAATGTTGCTGATGTTGTAATAAATTCCTACGTCCACGGTCAACAGAGCGTGCTGGCCGATTTCGTCGATTCGTCCGCCGGATCGGGATCTTCGCTCGCGACAGCACGGGAGGTCTACGCATCGGTGATGGTTGGTTCCGCTGCGGACAAGGTAGATGAGCTTCGCGCCGCCCGACAAGACACCGAACGCCTCGGGAAGGAGCTCGCGAGCAAGCAGGCCCGCCTCACGGCCCTTGGCACACAACTCGAGACCGAGACCGTAGCCATTACGAAGGTTCAGGCCGAACTGGCAACGCTCGCATTGAAGGTCAACGGCGAATTGGTACAGCTGGTTGCGGACGAAGCCCGGCGACGCGAAGAGGCAGAGGCTGCCCGGGCCCGCGCCGACGCTGAACGCCAGCGACAAGAACTCGTTCGGGCTGCCGAAAAGCAGCGCCAAGAAGTTGCCCGAGTCGCAGAACAGCAGCGCCAAGAATTGGACGCCAAGCGCGCTGCCGACACCGCACGAGTCGCGGCAGTAAGAGCAAAGACCGTGACGAGCCAGCCCCGAACGATCGCGGCGGCAACGCCAATCGCCCCTGGTGCCAGACCTGCTGCGGCACAAGCTCAGATCGTTGACGACACGCCCCGACCACCGGCCCCAAACTCCGGCGCAGCGACCGCCATAGCGGAGGCCCTCCGACAGCTCGGCAAGCCGTACGTTTTCGGAACCAACGGACCAGACACCTTCGACTGCTCTGGTCTGACGCAGTGGGCGTGGGCCAAGGCCGGAGTCTCGATGGACCACTACACCGGTTCACAGGCCAACGCCTTCCCGCGAGTCGACCCAAGCCAACTCCAGCCCGGAGACCTCGTGTTCTTTAACGTCGACCTTGGTCACATGGGCATGTACATCGGCAACGACCAAATCGTCCAGGCCCCCCGCACCGGTGACGTAGTAAAAATCTCGAGCCTCAACCGAGGGAACATCGTCGTCGCGGTCCGCCCGGGATAGCACTGCGGTGCGGACAGCGCTCGGGTGGGAGACACAGCGGCGCTGTCAGCCCCGATGCCCGGCGTTCGAGAGAACGCTACTGGAGGGTGTCACGCACTTGTCGAGCGATTTCGAGATCTTCCCGGGCGCTAACGACGAGGGTACGAACAGAGCTGTCATGGGCTGAAATGTCAAAGTCGCCGGACAGAGTGAGGTTGCGTACGGGGTCGATGCCAATCCCGAGAAATTCGAGCCCGTCCGCTGCGGCGGACCGCACGGTCGGTTGGTGCTCGCCGATCCCGCCAGTAAACAAAACGATGTCCAGGCCACCGAGGGCGGCGGCCATAGCTGCGATCTCTCGCCGTAGTCGATGGGCGTGGACGGCGAACGCGAGACACGAGTTGGCGTCGCCTCGCGCGATACCGGCGACGACTTCGCGCATATCACCTGAGCCGCCAGCGAGTCCGGCGAGTCCGGCGTCGTGTTCAAGTCCATAGGCGACCTCGCTGAGCGACAGGTGATCCTGCTGCAGGAGCCAGAGCACCAGGCCCGGATCGACGGAGCCGGCGCGTGTGGCCATCACGAGGCCTTCGAGCGGCGTGAAGCCCATTGTGGTCTCGACCGAACGGCCGCCGAGAACGGCGCACAACGAGGCGCCTGCGCCGAGGTGGCAGGACACGATCCGTAGGTCTTTGATTGGTTGCCCGACGAGTTCGGCCGCCCGGCGAGTAACCCATGCGTGGGAGAGGCCGTGGAAACCGTATCGGTAGAGCGGCCACCGGTTCCTCCATGCCATCGGGAGGGCGTACGTGCGTGCCGGTGCGGGCATGCTGGCGTGGAAGGCAGTGTCAAAACAGGCGACGGCAGTAACGCCCGGCATCGCTCCGCGTGCGACTTCGATGGCGGATAGGGCGCGGGGCTGGTGCAGCGGTGCGAGACTCGTCAACTCGCCGATGCCGCGCAGGACTTCGTCATCGATCCGGACGGCGCTCGTGAACCGGTCGCCTCCGTGGACGACTCGGTGACCGATAGCGTCGACGTCGGTGATATTGCGCAGCCAGTCGCTGACACCGTTTGTCTCGGTCGACCCATCCCACGGGTCGAGGTCGAACGTGGCTTCGATCTCGTCATCGGACGAAACGAGCCGCAGCTTGAGGGTGCTTGACCCGGCGTTGACGGCGAGGACTCGCATTAGCCGGGCCATACCCAGTCGGCCACGTCGGGTAGGTCTTCGCCGTGGTCGCGAGTCCAGGCCCGAGCACGCGACCGCTCGTCGATCATCAATTGGCGCAGGACGGTAGCCCGCTGCGCAAGGCCGGGGACTCGGTCGATGACGTCCATCACCAGGTGGAACCGATCGAGGTCGTTGAGCATGACCATGTCGAACGGGGTCGTGGTGGTGCCTTCTTCTTTGTAGCCGCGGACGTGAATGTTGGAGTGGTTGGTTCGCCGGTAGGTGAGCTGGTGGATCAGTGATGGGTAGCCGTGGAACGCGAAGATCACCGGCTTGTCGATGGTGAACAGGGTGTCGAAGTCGACGTCGGTGAGACCGTGGGGATGTTCGCTGGCGGGTTGGAGGCGCATCAGGTCGATGACATTGATAACCCGCAGCCGCAGGTCGGGCAGGGCGCGGCGAAGGAGATCAGTTGCAGCGAGGATCTCGAGGGTGGGAGTGTCGCCTGCGCAGGCGAGGACTACATCGGGTTCGGCGCCGTTGTCAGTGCTGGCCCACTCCCACACGCCGAGACCGCCGGCGCAATGCTCGGCGGCAGCGTCGGGGCCGAGCCAATCCAGGCTCGGCTGTTTGCCAGCGACGATGACATTGACGTAGTTGCTGCTCCGCAGGCAATGATCAGCGGTCGACAGCAGTGTGTTGGTGTCGGGTGGAAGATAGACGCGGATCACATCGGCCTTCTTGTTGACGACATGGTTGATAAAGCCGGGGTCCTGGTGAGAGAAGCCGTTGTGGTCCTGGTGCCAGACGTGTGATGTGAGCAAATAGTTGAGCGAGGCGATGGAGCGTCGCCATTCGATGCCGCGGGTGACCTTGAGCCATTTGGCGTGCTGGTTGAACATGGAGTCGATGATGTGGATGAACGCCTCATAGCAGGAGAACAGGCCGTGGCGTCCCGTCAGCAGGTAGCCCTCGAGCCAGCCTTGGCAAAGGTGTTCGCTGAGGACCTCCATGACGCGCCCATCGGCGGCGAGGTGGTTGTCCGACGGTGAAGCGTCGGCCTGCCAGGCTTTGCCCGTCACTTCGTAAACGGCGCTAAGCCGGTTGGATTCGGTTTCGTCAGGCCCGAAG
>JANMCE010000329.1:0-10273 GCA_031360915.1 Actinomycetes bacterium
GATCGCTGCACCGGTGCTCGGAGGCGCCAGCTTGCTCGGCGGTCGCGGCAGCTTTCTCGGCTGCCTGGTCGGAGCGATCGTGCTCGCCTTGACCCAGAGCCTGCCGCAGATTCTCGGCATTTCCGACGCAATGGGCTTCCTGTTCACCGGCATCTTGACCCTTGGTGCCTTGCTGGCATATTCCAGTCGTCGTTTACCCCGTCGTCTACCTCGTAACATCGAGCCGGTACCGACGTCGGAAGGTTGAGCCAAATCATGCGCATGAGCGGCTTCATGTTCCTGACTGACGAGACGATCAGCCCCGCAGAACTGGCGGTGGTGCTGGAAGATCGTGGGTTCTCAGGCTTGTGGGTACCCGAGCATCCCCACATCCCAACCAAGAGACAGACCCCTGTCCCTCCGGCCTATGGCGGCGGCAACCTGGCGCCGATGTATCTACGGCTGCTGGATCCCTTCGTGGCCCTGACGGTGGCCGCTTCTGTGACGACTGTGTTGCGTGTCGGGACGGGCATCTGTCTGCTTGCGCTCCGCGACCCAATCGTCACCGCCAAGGAGATCGCCACGTTGCACTATGTGTCCGGTGGGCGGTTCGACTTCGGAGTCGGCTACGGCTGGAACGAGGATGAGTTCAGCGATCATGGTCAGCGGTTCTCCGAGCGGCACAGCGTGGTGCGCGAGAAGGTAGAACTCATGCGCAACCTGTGGCGCGACGACGTTTCCGACTATCACGGCACGCATGTCAACATGCAGCCGACGTGGGCCTGGCCGAAGCCCGAGCGAGGCGCGCCGCGCATCTGGCTGGGCGGCAATGGTGCATTAACGATGCGCGAGGCCGCTGCATGGGCCGATCTCTGGTATCCGACTCCATCGTCGCCCGATCTCGGCAAAGATATCGCCGAATTCCGACGCCTGGTTGTCGACGCCGGGCGCAGTACAGACGATGTCCGAGTTGGGGTCGCCGCGGCCCCACCCGACGCAGAGATGCTCGCCAACTTCGTGGAGTGGGGTGTCGAAGAGGTGTCGGTTGTTCTGCCGCCGGCGGGCCGCGACGAGGTCCTCATCGCCATCGATGAACTGGTCGGGATCCGCCATCTCGTACTCGGCAACTGAAGTCCTGGAGGAACCATGACCGCTAAGAAATCGATCGGTGGACTCTCAGTTCGCCATCCTGTATCGCTCGACGACCCCGTCCTCGCTCTACTGCGAGCCCAGAACGTATGCGTGATCAACACGCACGGCCAGGACGATGTCATCCACTCGCGCTCGGTGTGGGTCGACACAGACGGAAGTCACGTGATGGTCAACTCGGTCGCTAGCCGGGTATGGGTGCGCGATCTCGACCGCAACGCATCTGTGACGTGCACTGTGGTGAACATGTCGAACCTCTACGAGTTCGCCTCGATCGAAGGCACTCTGGTCGAGCGGACCAACGAGGGCGCCAAAGAGCACATCGACTTCCTCGCTCGCAAGTACCTCGGACTCGATGAATACCCATTCCACAGTGCGACCGAGCCACGAGTCCTGTTCAAAATACGCCCCAACTTCATTCTGCACATGGCCCCGGAAATCGCTGGCCTGTCTTGAGATAATCCTTTCTTAGTGGTGGCTCGAGTGTCGATCGATCAGGTGTTGTCGATCCGCCCGATGAGGCCCGCGAGGTAGTCCACGGCGGCGTCGACGTTTCGTCGAGACATGGCACGAGTCGCGGGGATCGATGGCGAACGTTGCCAGCGCGATTCCGTCGCGATTCCGTCGGGTTCGATCAATTCGTGATGCGTGTCCTGGAAGCGATCCACCTGCATCGCCCCGACGATGGAAGAAGCCCAACACGACCTCATGGTTGGCTTCCGCGAGCGTGGTGTCGATCTGGCCTCACTTGACGATGAACAACGAAAGGCAATTACCGACCGCCTCATCGTCGGGGACCCCGACACCGTCGGCGAGCCTGAAGCCCCGAACCCGCCGCGCCCTGAAAGGGCACAACGAGACAAGCACCACAGGCCCAACCCCATCAACACCTCAACAAGAAATTGTTCCGCGCCCTGGCTAGTCCCTGCTGTCGCTCAAACAGTAGTCACGCACATGGTGTCGCCCTGGGGGAGTGAGGCGGTCATGTTTGGCTCGCTGGGGCCGTAGAGGGCGCTCAGCATGCCCTTCACCATGCCGCGGTCGACGGCGCAGATGACGGGGTGCTCGATGGCGGTGTCGCCGAACGGGCAGTGGTTGTTTACGATCTGCAACTGGTTGCCGCGCTTTTCGGTGTGAGCGGCGAATCCGTGAGCGGTCAATGCGTCGGCAACGGCATGCAGTGCGTTGCGTAGTGAGCGTTGGCCGTTGGTGGCGTCGCCCATGCCGACCGCAATGGCTTTGCCGTATTCGGCCCCGACCTCTTCTGCCATCTTCTCGGCCTGGTCGTGAGGGAGAAGCGCTAATGCCCGACCGAGCAGTGACAGCACGAGGTCGTCGGTCTTCACCGGCACGTCGAGCGTCACCTGTTCGGCGGCGGCCCTGTACTGCTTGGACGGACGTCCAGCGCCACCACCTGCTCGACCGGCAGTGACTTCGACGTGGCCGGCAATCGCGAGTTTGTCGAGGTGATGGCGAGCGACATTGGGATGCAATCCGAAGCGGTCGGCCACCTGGGCTGCCGTCACGCCTTCGGCATGTTCGTGGATGAACAGGTACACCTGGCGGCGGGTGGGATCCCCGAATGCATTGGTGATGGCGGACACGGCCGCGCTGAACGCACCTGGCGTCAGAGTTCCACTCTGCTTCGCTGGCTCGCTACAGCTCGCTTTATCGCTCGGCGGTGTTGCCGGGCTAGGGGAAGTGCCGTCCACGCCGGTATTCTACCTATCGCCGTAGGAGAAATGGCCCGAACCCCCGGAGCTGCCCGCATGTCCGTCACGAATGACCAGGTAATCGACGCGCTGCGTCCCGTCGAAGACCCCGAACTGCACCGCTCCATCGTTGACCTCGGCATGGTCCGAGACGTGAAGATTGACGGTGGACACGTGCAGGTTCTGGTCGCGCTGACCGTGGCTGGGTGCCCGCTTCGGGCGGAGATCACCAACCGGGTTACGGGCGCCGTCGCGGCGTTGCCAGGCGTCACCACGACGGGTCTCGACTTCACGGTCATGACGGACCAAGAGCGCGAGGCGCTTCGTGGCGTGCTTCAAGGTTCCCAAGGCGGCGGTGGCCACACTCATGCCGGTGGCGGCCACGGTCACGCCGAGGGCAAGATCAGCCCGTTCAACGAGCCGGGCTGCAAGACCCGCCCGCTACTTATTTCGTCCGGCAAGGGTGGCGTCGGCAAGTCAAGCGTTACCACCAACCTTGCGGTTGCACTGGCCCAGCGCGGCCACAGCGTCGGCATTGTCGATGCCGACATCTACGGCTTCTCCATCCCTCGCATGCTCGGTGCCGATCGTGACCCGGTTGTCATCGATCAGATGCTCCTGCCACCCGAGTCGCATGGCGTTCGCTGCATCTCCATTGGCTACTTCGTGCCCGAAGGACAAGCGGTGGTCTGGCGCGGCCCTATGCTCCACAAGGCGCTCGAGCAGTTTCTCACCGACGTGTTCTGGGACGAGCCCGACTTCCTGCTGGTCGACATGCCGCCCGGTACCGGTGACATTGCGTTGTCACTCAGCCAGTACCTGCCACGCGGCGAGGTTTACGTAGTCACCACGCCGCAGCCCGCCGCGCAGAAGGTCGCCCGGCTGTCGGCTGCGATGGCCTTGAAGGTGAACCTCGAAGTGAAGGGTGTCATCGAAAACATGAGCTACTTCACCGGTGACGATGGCAAGCGCTACGAGATCTTCGGATCCGGTGGCGGCGCCGAACTGGCCGAAGAGTTGGGCGTGCCCCTGCTTGCTCAGCTGCCCCTCGTATCAGCGCTGCGCGAAGGTGGAGACAACGGCAACCCGATCACAGCAGCCGACCCAACGAGTGAGCTGGCAGCGACATTCCGAGCCATGGCCGAGCGCATTGCGGTTGATCTTCGCCCCAAGAAGGTCTTCAACAAAGAACTCAAAATCGTCTGACCAGCAGGGTCACAGTCCGAGTGATGAAAGGGCTGTTGTCCATTCTTTGAGGAGAGCCTTTTGGGCTTCCCGCAAGCCCGCCTTGCCGTCGCAGACGGCCCGGTAGAGCTTGAACTCAACGGCATCCTTGTCGCCCGCGGTAGTACCCGCCGCACCGTTGCGGGCTTGCGGCCAGAGGTTCTTCGGGCTGGTCGGGCTGCCGCCGAGTGAGAGGTTGATCATGTGATCCTCCTCGTAGTCGGCGGGCGATCCGTTTCGGCCGTAGGCGATCATCTGCTTCGCCTTCAGCTTGTTGGTAAACGAGCTCGATGGTCGGATGGACCCGGAGTATCCGCCAACGCAGATGGTGCTGTCGATGGTGGATGGAGTGACGTCCGGATTCAGCGCTCCCGGTGTGCACGTCGGATCAGGGAGGCCTGCCGGCCGCTCGGAACACGTTTGCGCGGCCGCGAAGGCAGTTTCGGGTGATGTGATGACGGCGCCTGTCGTGAGCAGGGTGATCACCAAGGCCACGTTTCGTAGCGTCGATCGGATGGACATGGTGTTCCTCCTACTGTCGCGAATGGCGTCTGCGCCATCTTGGCCTCGGCCGCCTAGAGTGTCCATGCCCCAACGTCGAGGAGACCTGCAGTGGAAATTCGTATCGGTGTCATTCAGACCGCCAAGGAAATCGTGCTTGACATGGCCGACAACACCGATCGCGCCGCCGTTCAGGCCGAGATCGAAGCCGTGCTCGGCGACGAAGATCGCACGCTCTGGCTCACCGACAAGAAGGGCCGCACCGTCGCTGTCCCCGTCAAGAAGCTCGCGTACGTCGACCTCGGCGCCGACGACGAGAAGCGCAAAGTCGGCTTCGGCGGCTAAAGCATGCCCTTCATGCCTCGCTTGTTGCGCTCCGGCTCGTTCCTCGCCAACTGATTTGCTTCGCTTGGTCGCCACCGCTCTTTTTCGCTCAGCGCCCGCTTCACGGCGCTCGGACTCGCTTCGCTCAGACAATCGTGCTGAGATAACTGCCTCAAGCCGCTGGGTGTTGTGACCTGCAAGACTTCACGGCGTGGCAACGCTCGCTGAACTCGCACGCACACACACCGCACTCGACGCCGACGATGTTGTCCATCTGCAGCGTCTTGTCGGTGAGTGGGGAATGCTGGCCGATCTTTGCTTTGCCGATCTCCTTCTCTACACGCAGAGTCCGGACAGCTCGTGGGTGGTGCTCGGCCAGGTTCGACCCGCCACCGCCCAGACCCTGTACCTCGCCGACTGGGTGGGCGCGACTGCCAACGACACCGAAGACCTCGTGCTCGACCAGGTGCTGGCATCTGGTCTTGAAGCCGAGAGCGAAGTGGTGATCGAGGGCATCCCGAACGCCAGCCGTATGCGAGCCATTCCTGTGCGGCACAAGGACAAGATCATTGCCGTACTTACTCGTGAGTGGAGCGAGCGGGTCGGCCGGCAGCTGGGTGAGCTCGAGCGCACCTATCTCGGTCTCTTCGAGCGTTTCGCGGCGATGATTGCCGAAGGAACCTTTCCGTTCGACTCCAAGGGAGCCCCTAACGGTGCGGCTTCCAGCTCGGCGCCGCGCGTTGGCGACGGCGTCATGGTTCTCGATAGCGAAGCGAGGGTGCAGTACGCGTCGCCCAACGCGGTGTCCGCGCTCCACCGGGTTGGCATTACCACCAACGCCATTGGCCTGCGGCTGGCCGAACTCGGCTTCAACGACAAGCCGGTGCGCCAGGCGTTCGACACGGCCAAACCTGTCATTGACGAATTCGATCAGACACCCGACATCGCCTTCACCGTGCGATCGATCCCGATCGTGGCTCAGGAAACCGTCACCGGTGGCGTGCTGCTGCTACGAGATGTCAGCGAGCTGCGGCGGCGGGATCGCATGATCCTGTCGCGGGACGCCACCATCCAAGAGATCCACCATCGAGTGAAGAACAACCTGCAGACGATCTCGTCGCTCTTGCGGTTGCAGGCCCGGCGGCTTGAATCGGCCGAAGCCAAGATGGCCATCGCGGAGAGCGTGCGCCGCATCCGAACTATCGCGCTCGTGCACGAGACGTTGTCCCGGGAAACGGGTGAGGACGTCAGCTTCTCCGACATTGTCCGACCCCTGGCCCGACTTGCGGAGGATGGGCTGCAGTCTCCCGATCGTCCGGTTCGGTTCGTGGTGCAGGGGGACGGTGGCCGCCTGTCCGCCATCATCGCTACCCCGCTTTCGGTGGTGCTGACAGAACTGTTGCAGAACGCAGTTGATCACGCCTTTGAGAAGCGAGCAGGCGTCGTGGTCGTCAGCATGGTGAATACCGGCAGCCATCTCACCATCACGGTGGTCGACGACGGCGACGGCCTTCCCGACGACTTCTCGCTGGAGAACGCCACCGGCCTCGGCCTGTCCATCGTTCGCACGCTAGTGACCACCGAGCTCGGCGGCTCCCTTTCGATGCGCACCGCCAATCCGGCCGACCTGGCCGCCGCAGGGCTTTCCGATGATGCCGGACCGGGCACCGTTGTGGAGCTTCGGGTGCCGACCACCAGCGAAATGACCTGAAAAACAGTTGGGGCCGGTCTCCGAAGAAACCGACCCGATCAAAGCGGTAGGACAGGGCGAAATATCGCCCGCCCAGGCATCAGCTGGCGGCAGCAGCGGCCTTGCGCTCGGCAACCCAGGCCCGGCGCAGCTTGCGGCGCTCTTCTTCTGAGGTACCGCCCCAAATACCGGAATCCTGGTTGGTGGCGAGGGCAAACTCGAGGCAGTCTTCGCTTACCGGACATTCGCCGCACACTCGCTTGGCCATATCAATCTGCACCAGGGCCTGGCCGGTCGTGCCAACCGGGAAAAACAGCTCCGGATCGGTGTCACGGCAAAGGGACTGATCACGCCAGTTGTACTGAGCGTTGGACAGAGCGAGGTTGGTGGCGAGCGCGGACAATGAAGTTCTCCTGGGTAGAACGCGACGATATGAGTTCGTGACTTGATTCACATGCTCAGGGCATCAACGTGGGCGCCTGGAGCGTGTTTGCGGTGCTGTAGCAGCATAGGTGGTCAAAAGACCTATATCAAGGGGCAATTTCGTTGCGTCTGTCACTTCTGTGCTAGCAGTCTTGACAATGACGAAGGTAATCGCTCACCGGGGTGCCAGTAAGCAGGCTCGTGAGAACACGCTGGCCGCTTTTCGCCTGGCCCGCAAGCTTGGCGCCGGCTGGGTCGAGCTTGATGTCCGGCGCACCCAGGACGGTGCGATGGCCATCCATCACGACCCCTATTTGCCCGATGGTCGGGTCATTTGCGATACCGCAGCCGCCGATTTGCCCGCTTCCGTGCCCAACCTGGCTGCCGCCCTGGATGCGTGCGAGGGCTTGGGTGTGAACATCGAAATCAAGAACGAGGAGGGCGAGCCCGATTTTGACGGCGATGAGACGATGGCGGCCACCGTGGTGGCGCAACTGGCCGCGCGGGACGGCCGCGATCGGGTGCTGATCTCCAGCTTTCACCTGCCCACAATCGACCGCGTGCGCGAGCTGAACGCCCAGATTCCCACAGCCTGGCTGGTGGAATCCGTGGCGGCCACTACGCTCGACGAGCTCATCGGCCACGGCCACCGCGTGCTGCACCCGTGGGTAAAAAAGGTGACGCGTCAGCTCATCGCCGACTGCCACGCTCGTGGGGTTGAAGTGAACACCTGGACCTGCGATGACCCCGCTCGAATGGCCGAACTCATCTCTTGGGGCGTCGATGGCATCTGCACCAACACCCCCGACGTCGCCCTTAAGGTCGTTGCTTCAGCCGGGTAACACAAGCCGGATAGCGTCGGGTTCCCAACGGAAGTCGAGGCGCAGCGTCTCGCCGAGGTAGTCCCCGTCGAGCTGATACGGGAATGGGGTAGCGGACTCGATGGTGAGTGCCGACAGCCCGTCCTCGGTGATGACCGCCTTGCCGCGGACGCCACCTCCGAGCAGGGTGCGTCCGAGAGCGGCAAGCACCCCGAGCGCGGCCATCCGGGTAAAGGTCACCGTGCTCAATGCTGACTCAAGCGAGGCGGCCGGCGCAAGGTCGAGGGGACGATTGCTGAGGTACGTGTACGGGTTGGTGTTGAGCACCACCGTGAACGACGCCGGATACGTTCGCCCTACCGTGTTCACCGTGAAGTGCGGGTGCTTGCGATCGTAGGTGCGAAAGAACGTCTTCAAACCGGCGTAGATGAATAACGGGTGACCGAGCCATCGCTTGATGGACGAGCGCTTCTCCACGTTGGCCACAACTGCCGCATCGAAGCCGACGCCGGTGTGGAAGCAGAAATAGCGACCATTCACGTTGCCCAGCCCGATCGGCCGGATCGTCTCGGTGGCGAGTCCGGCCGCCAACTGACGTGCGGCTGCAACCGGGTCGTTCTCCATGCCGATCGTGCGAGCGAACACGTTGGTGGAGCCGCCTGGCAACACGCCTAACGCGGTGGTACTGCCCGCCAGTCCGTTGGCGACTTCGTTCAGCGTGCCGTCGCCGCCGAGCGCGACCACAACATCCCAGTCGCGGCTTGCGGCATCCTGGGCGAAGCGAGTGGCATGACCTCGTCTGTTTGTTTCCTTAAGGGTGACCTCATGACCGCCATCCATGAGGATTTCCTCGATCAACACCCTATTGCGAGCGGTCACTGAAGAAGCGAAGGAATTCACCACCAGCAGGAGCCGCATAAGGCCGAGAGGCTAGTGGCAACGTGCCCCAACCCCGGGTCCGAGCGCATCTGACGTCATCGGCCGCTGGGGTCGTTCGGCCCCTCCGACGGTTGTCATCTTTTCTCAGCTTTTCGCTTGACCCATCGGTCAGGCAGACTGCACCGCATGAATATCGTCGTCTGTGTCAAGCAGATTCCCGACCCGAGCGCGCCGGGCGCCCTCGATCCGGCCACCAACACGCTCAAGCGGGACAGCAAGCTCATTCTTGATGAGTCCGACAGCTATGGCGTGGAGATGGCGCTGCAGCTTGTTGCCACCGCCGGTTCTGGCGAAGTGTCGCTGGTGTCAATGGCTCCGAATGGCGAGGTGTCGGGTCTGCGCACCGCGCTGGCCATGGGTGCCGCTCGTGGCATCCTGGTGTCCGACCCGGCCCTGCAGGGTTCCGACGCACTCACCACGGCCAAGGTGCTTGCAGCTGCAATTACCCGACTCGGTGGCGCCGACCTCATCATCGCCGGTACCGAATCCAGCGACGGCTACACCGGTACCGTGCCCGAGCAGATCGCCGAAGTGCTTGGTCTGCCGTCGGTCACCTTCGCCAAGCACGTCGAGGTCGCTGGCAGCACGCTGAAGGTGAATCGTCAGACGGAGGCCGGCTACGACGAGGTTGAGTGTCCGCTACCCGCCGTTGTCTCGGTGACGGCCGGTGTGGTCGAGCCTCGCTACCCCAGCTTCAAGGGCATCATGGCAGCCAAGTCCAAACCGGTCGAGACGGTCACGGCCGCTGACCTTGGCGTTACACCAACCGGCTGGGCCGGTGCCGGGCAGACCATCGTGTCGGTAGAAGCAGCTGCGGCTCGTGCCGCCGGTGAAGTGATTGAAGATGACGGCGAAGGTTTCGCCAAGATTGTTTCGTTCCTCGAGAATTTGAAGGTGATCTGATGGCTCTCAATACGATCTGGGTCTACGGCGAACTGGCCAACGGCGCCCCCACTACTGGCACGCTCGAGCTGCTCACGAAGGCCCGTTCGCTCAACGCAGCTAACATTTTCGTGGTCATCGCCGGTGACGCCTCGGGCGCGGCCGCCGACCTCGGTGCCCACGGTGCCAACAAGGTTTACGCCGTCGATCTCGACAGCGCGCTTCCCGGCCCGGCCATCTCGGCGGTTATGAAGAAGGCTCTCGATCAGGGTGACGTGCCCGATCTCATCCTGCTGCCCATGACGTACGGCGCTCGCGACGTGGCCTCCCGCTTGTCGGTCAAGCTTGACCGCACCGTGCTCACCAATAACACCGAGATCATGTTGTCGGGCGACGACGTCGTCGTGCAGACGCCCGTGTTTGGTGGCGCTACGCTGGTGAATACCAAGTTCTCCGGTCCCGTTCCTCACATCGCCATGTTCCGCCCGAAGAGCTTCGCGGCTGAGGCCGGAAGCGGTGCTGCGGCCGAAGTCATTCCCGTGCGCGTCCCCGACACCGGCGCGGCCGGTGCCGCCCGCATTACTGCCACGCATGTCGAAGCAACCACCGGTCCCAAGCTCGACGAAGCC
>JANMCE010000273.1:0-4903 GCA_031360915.1 Actinomycetes bacterium
TGCCTTCAGGTCGGTAACCCGGACCCGCAGTACGTAGTCGAACGCGCCGGTGCAGAGCCCGACCCATTCCACTCCCGGCAGTGCGCGCAGCCGAGCGCTCACCTCATGCCACGCGCCTTGGCGGGCCGACACCATGAGCAGCGCGCAGACGCCGAGCCCCAACGCTTCCGGTTCGATCAATGCGGTGAACTTGCTGATGACGCCGCTTTGCTGCAGGCGATCGAATCGGGCATAGGCGGTGGCCCGGGCAATGCCAACCTTTTCGGCCAAGGCCGGCACGGAGATTCGCCCGTCTCGCTGGAGTTCGGCGAGGATTTGGTGGTCAATCTCGTCCAGGGTGCTGATAGATGAAACGGTCACAGTCTCCACGATAGTGCAGACGATCATCTGGAATGTGCTGTCGATGGTTGACGATTAATGCACAAATGGCGACGATAATGGTATGCGTCAACTTATGCCGCTCGAACATCCCTGGCTCAGCGACGCTGCGTATCGTACGCGGCGAGACACCATCGCCGCTCTGGCCGCAGGAGCTGGTGTCCAACCGGCCACGGTCGCCTACCTGCCCGCCGAAAACGAGGTGTGGGCGACGGTGCAGTCGGCATTGGAGTCGGCATTGGAGTATCACGCTTCTGCCGAGATCCTCGATGCCCGCGCGCGGCTGTCCCTCGCCGCTGATCGGGTCGAGCAGCTCGACGCGCTTTCGGACCGTCTCGAACCGATGACCGGATTCCGCTACGAGGCCGTTCCCGGGTTGGTGTCCAAAGAGGAGTTCTTCGGCGCGCTGGCCCGCCGCCGGTTTCTGTCCACCCAGTTCGTTCGCCATCCCGACTGGCCGCACTACACGCCCGAGCCCGATGTCATTCACGAGGTGATTGGCCACGCCACCTGTCTGGCGGTGCCGCAGCTTGCCGAACTGCACTGCCTTGCCGGTCAGGCCATGACGCGGGTGAAGCGGGCCGAGACCCGCCAGTTCATCTCCGACGTGTTCTGGTTCTCCGGCGAGTTCGGCGTAGTTCGCGAGCACGGCCAGTGGAAGGCCTACGGTGCAGGTCTCCTTTCCTCCGTGGGCGAGCTGTCGTGGTTTGCCTCCCACGCAACCATCCACCCGGTGGACCCGCTGCAGATGGGTAACACCGCATACGACATCACCTCGTACCAGCCGACCCTTTTCGGTGCCGACAGTTTGGATCAGATGGTGGATGTCGTCGGCGGCTTCTTTTCGACCATCTCGGACGACACGCCACTCTGAAGGATGCCGGGTTGGCCAAGGGGATCGGCTACCAGGCGTCTCTCCGGTGGCGGCCTGGATGGTCTACGGCCTGGGTCTCGCGGTCGACAGCCAGCCCGCCGCCGGTGACGACACCGCCCCCGATCTGCTGGGCATCTTGATCACGTCGAGCATGCAGCACAGGCGTTCGTCCTGGACATCCTCACCACGACCCGCAAGGCCGTCACCAAGCTCGACATCATCGGCGTCACCACAAACGCATTGGGCGATCAACCCCAACGACTGGGAGGCCATCGACCTGCTCACCCGCAGCGGCGGCCACTTCCTCAACGGCAGCACGTTCAACGACGTTGACGAGCGGGTTCATGTGGAAGGTTGCGGTCGTGCTCTCGGCCGGAACCGCCATCCTGGCCGGCTGGTCGGGCGCCCGGTCCGAGGTGCCCAACGCCCATGACTTCAGCGAGTACCTGATCCGGCTCGCATGCCAGGGTCGTCGGGCGTTCGCCGTCACCAAGCCCGGCTCGTTCGTCATCGTGCATCTCGCCGCCTACTCGTCGGTCGCACAATCCCGCAGCAGAAGATGGGGGATTCAGACGCTGCGGCAAATACGAAGGGATGCTTGCTTACACTGGTGCCATCTTCCGTACATCCTTCTTTCTCGAGGGGGTTGAATCTGACCAGCTCAAGTCACTCACAGGTTCAATCTGTGTAGGGAATACGGAGATGTAGCCAAAAATACGCCTCGGCGCTTAGTAGGGCGTCTTGCAATCATGGAAGTGAGCCAAGATCCGATCTATTGACTATCTTTTCAGAGGCGAGCAAATCGAGTTGCATGTTGGTGTAGTGCGGAAAAAACTGGCGCAGGCGCCGGCCCCGCGCTCGGACCTTGGCTGTAGCGACACGACACACGTAAGGGGCGGCTACCTAGGAGAGTCGACGTGTAGCCCCGCGGCGGTTGCTGCTTCGGTAAGACGGTTGTCATAGCAAACCATTGCTTCGACGGCTGCTCCGAGGGAGAGGGCGGTCGCAAGGTGAATGGCATCAAGGGAGCGGAGCGACGGTGGCAGGAGGATTCCGGCCTGCCCGATCACTTCATCGTCGATTCTGACGAGTCGTATCGCTGGGATGATATTGGCCACGGCGGCGAGTGCGATGGCTGGGTCGTTGGCCCGCAGAGCGGCCCGCCGAAGTTCGATGGTGAGCAGCGAGCTCGAGACGAATCCGTCCTCGCACCGGGCAAGAAAGGTCCGCAGTGCCTCCGACTCGGGTTCGAGGACGGCGAGCTTCATGGCCGCAGAGGTGTCGAGGTAGACCGCCAACCTTCAGTACCGTTGGTCGCCGCGGTCTGCCGCCAGAAGTTCCGAGAGCGACGGTCCTTCCAATATCGGAAGGGGTGTCGTTAGGTCGAGTATTCGGGCGGCCGGGACCAGCTTGCCCTCGGCCATGAGCGCCGACCACGGATCGCTGAGGCGCCTGCGCCGCACGAGGTGTTCGGCCACCGCGAGGCGAACAAGCTCCGAACGCGTGGTCTGTAGCTCCAACGCTTCGGCATCGAGTTCCGCTGCGTCGTCTTGCGGTATACGAATTGCCATCTGGAGCATCGTCATGCAGCAAGACTACAATTGGGATGCAGCCGTGGGCAAGGAAAGGTTCTTGCTTTGCCCCAGTATCGGCGGTATCGATTCCATGTGGTTCTGCACCTGGGCTGTGTGGCCGCGTGCTCGGACTACTACCGGGGTGTGGACGTGGCGGATTTCGTTCGGCATCAGCGCAGGCGGCGATGTCAGACTGCCGGCCATGACAATCGAGATTCGTCAGCCTACCGACGATGAGTTTGGGCCGCTTTGCCGAGTCGATGGACGGGCGTTTGGTTTTGCGTACACCGACGAGGAGGTGGAGAAGCAGCGCCCCTGGCATGACATGACCCGGTTTCGCATCGCCGTCGACGCCGGGCGCATTGTTTCGGTGGCTGGTTCGTATGCGAAAGAGGTGACCTTGCCGGGCGGCTCAACGGTTCCGATGGGTGGCGTCACGTGGGTGTCGACGGCGGCCACGCACCGCCGACAGGGTCTTGCCCGCCGGGTGATCGATGCCGTACACGCCGACCTAGACGAGCGGGGCGAACCATTGGCTTCGCTGTACGCCTCGGAGGGCGGCATCTACGAAAACTTCGGCTACGGCGTCGCGTCCTTCGTTCGACTTACGTCGATCGATACGCGCCAAGCGCGTCTGCGTCGAGAGTACGAATTGGCAGCCACCGGTGTTCGTTACCTGGAGGACGACGAGGTAGTGGCGACCATCACCAAGATCTGGGAGCGGTTTCGTCGCACCCGCGCTGGTGAGGTGCAGGTGGATCGGGCCGAGCGCCAGTTCTTTGTCGACCTGGAAAGCAAACCGATCGACGGCATGAGCGCGGTGCTCTACCTCGCCCACCGTGACGGATTCGCGGCCTATCGCGTCACGATGAACTGGAACGACGGGCACCCGGCTCACTCAATGCGGGTCACGCAGCTCGCGGCAGTGACGCCCGAGGCCCACCTCGCCCTGTGGCAGACGTTGTTACGCGTCGATTTGGTCGGTTCCATCACCACCCGGCAACTGCCGATCGATGACCCGTTGGCGTACCTGTTGGACAACCCACGTGTTGTACGCACGACCGAGCTCAACGACGGCGTTTGGCTGAACGCCCGAGACATCGCCACCTGCTTCGGAACCCGTACCTATCGCACTGAAGATCGACTGGTGGTGGAAGCCGACGGCAAACGCTGGCAAATCGAAGGCGGACCTGACGGTGCCGCGTGCAAACCAGTGCGCACAAAGCCCGACCTCGTGACCTCGCACGGTTGGCTGAGTGCGCTGCTCTACGGTGGCGTACAACCTTCGTCACTCGTTGCTGGTCGACGCATGACGGCTCGCAACGACGATGTTCTGTGCCGGGCCGATCTGTTCTTCCCGACGGGCCTGGCCCCTCACTGCCAGACGCACTACTGACCCTGTTTCAATCTGGCTTGCGCGGCAGCACCTGCATGAGCGCGTCGGCGGCCCTCCAGCAGTCGAGGTATGACGTGTAGAGCGGGATTGGGGCGAAGCGCACGATGTTTGGTGGGCGCTCGTCGGATATCACGCCGAGCGCCACCAGGGCATCATTGATGCCCGGCGCATCATCGACGACCATCGACAATTGAGCACCCCGTTCGCCCGGCGACCTCGGCGTGAGTTGCGCCATCTGGTGAGTGAGGCAAACCTCATCGAAGAGCGATTCGAGGAAGGCGGTCAGCCTCTGCGAGCGGGCGATCAACAGGTCGAAACCGACGTCGTGGAACATCTCCACTGCGGCCCGCACCGGCACCATGGCGAGGGTGGGTGGGGTGGAGACCTGCCATCCGGGGGCGCCTTGATCGAGGTCGATGTCACGCCGCATGGCAAAGCGGGTTTCGGGTGCATTGCCCCACCAGCCGTTCAGCCGCGGCAGGTCGCCGTAGCCGTTGAAGCGACGATTGATGAAGGCTGAGCCGAGCGCGCCCGGACCGCCGTTCAGATACTTGTAATTGCACCAGACCGCCGCATCGACATCCCATTCGTGCAGACTGGTGCGCACGTTGCCAGCGGCGTGTGCCAGGTCCCAGATGGCCAGCGCACCGACGTCGTGGACGGCTTTGGTGATGGCTTCGA
>JANMCE010000338.1:0-4157 GCA_031360915.1 Actinomycetes bacterium
GACTGCCTGCTCGACGGCAACGGTCGGGTGCAACCAATGTCCGACGTCTTGCCGGGTGCCTTCGACGCGAGCGAGCTATCCCCGTAGTCCCGGTAGTCGGGCAAGCGCTGCGATCGAGTCGCCGCTACCCTCTCGGCATGACGTTACCGACCGACGATCAGCTGCTTCGAGCACCCAAGGTTGTGCTGCACGATCATCTCGACGGAGGGGTACGGCCTCAGACCGTCATCGATCTGGCCAGCGAGTACGGCTACAAGGATCTGCCCACCACCGACGTCACCGACCTGAAAAGGTGGTTCCACCGGGGCGCCAAACGAAATGACCTCGTGCTCTACCTTGAGACGTTTGCCCACACCTGCGGCGTCATGCAACACAGGGACGCAATCGAGCGAGTCGCGTTTGAATGCGCCCAAGACCTAGCCGCGGATGGTTGCGTGTACGCCGAAGTGCGCTTCGCCCCCGAACTGGCGACCGAGAAGGGGCTGACCCTGGATGAGGTCGTCGAGGCCGTGACTACCGGTTTCGCTCGTGGCGCCGCTGGCACGCCGCTCACGATCTACTCGCTGCTCTGCGCCATGCGCACGGCGGCTCGCAGCACTGAGATCGCCGAACTTGCCGTGCGCTGGCGCGATCGGGGCGTGGTCGGTTTCGACATCGCCGGAGCCGAAGCCGGGCATCCGCCCACCCGCCATCTCGACGCCTTCCAGTACGTGAAGCAACAGAACTTTCACGCCACTATCCACGCCGGGGAGGCGTTCGGGCTGCCCTCCATCTGGGAAGCGGTGCAGTGGTGCGGTGCCGAACGGCTCGGGCATGGCGTGCGCATTGTGGACGACATCACGGTCCATGCCGACGGCACCGCCGCCCTCGGCCCATTGGCCACTTATATCCGCGACCGCCGTATTCCACTGGAGCTGTGCCCCACCTCAAACGTCAACACGGGCGTGTGCGCGTCGGTGTCTGAGCACCCGATCGATATGCTGCGCAAGTTGCGTTTCCGCGTGACGGTGAACACCGACAACCGCTTGATGAGCGCCACGTCGATGACGAACGAATTCATCCAGCTGCGCGATGCGTTCGGCTACGACCACGCCGACTTCCAGTGGCTCACGGTGAACGCCATGAAGAGCGCGTTCGCCCACTTCGATGAACGGCTCGCCATTATCGATAACCACATCAAGCCCGGCTACGCCGCCCTGCGAGCCGAGTAGTGGTCGTCGAGTTCCTGACCTTTCGCGTGGATCCACGCGAGCAGGCCCGGTGGCTTCCGGTGGAGGAACAGACCTGGAGCCGATTCCTCGAAGAGCAGCCCGGTTTCATCCGTAAGGAGATGTGGACCAACCGGGAAGATCCGTGGGAAGTCCATGCCGTCATCTGGTGGGAAACCCAGGAGCAATGGTTCTCGATCAGGTCAGCAAAAGTGGCCGAGATCGACGCCACCATGGGCGTCTGGTTTCGCGAAGCAACAACCATGCGCATCTTCGACGTAGTCCGAAGCTGCGCATGAGCCGGGATCGCCCGGCTGTTTTGGCAGTAGGCGGTGTTGGTTTACGACATTACCTACTGCCAAAAGGCGGCCCAGTCCTACTGCGATCGATATCGCTCAATGGTCTCGAGGGTTTTGGCCATCATCGCGGGGATCGAATCGCCGTCGACAAGGGCCAGGCCGATACATGCGGGTTGGTGCTTTTTGGCAAGCGCAGCCATGCCTGCGGCTACCTCGGTGGGAGTACCGCGCAGCGAGGTGGGGTCGGCCGGTGCGTCGGGCCGGAATCGAGCGGACGCGTAGAGCGCGACGGTGATCGGCCGGGCCGAGCGAGCCCATGCGACCGGAGTGGCGAGTTGGTCAAGCGCGAAGCCGGACAGGAACGTGCCGTCGGCTTCTCGGGACGCGAGCCGGTTGAGCTGCTCGCCCTTGGCACCCACGTAGATCGGTACATCGCGGGCGGGAGCCGCGTGGTCCGGTGGCTCGTAGCCGTCGATCTTGGTGCGTTGAAGGACGGCCCTACTCAAACGAATGGCGTCGCGCACGAGCGCGACGGGCTTGTCGACGGTGATGCCGAACGGGCCGAGCGATTCGTGACCCCCGACGCCGAAACCGAGCATGGTGCGGCCGCCGTTGAGTTCATCAAGCGTTGCGATCGATGACGCAATTGCGCCAGGGTGACGCAACGCTGGGGACGTGATGCCGACGCCCATCCGGATGCGTGTCGTGAGCGACGCCGCCGCGCCGAAGATGACGATTGGCTCCCGGGCGACGCCCTCGTCTGCGATCCAGATCTCATCGACACCTGCTCGGTCGGCCGCGACGACCGCTTCAACGAGATCATGCACCGGCGCGTTCGGGTACAGCCAGATACCGACGTTCACGGACCGACGCTTGACGCCGCGAATGGGTCGTTCATCGCATCCCAGCATCCGGTCGGCTGGGCCGCGCGCCACTTCCGCACCTCGTCCTGAGGGCTGAGGTTCTGTCCGGCCTTCCACGCGTCGAGGTACGGCCACGGCCACACGATGCCCCGTCGCACCGACCACTCCGGCCCCGGGCACGGTATCGACAGCCCGAAGTGCAGATGGCACACCGTGGTGTCGCCGGTCTTGCCCATGGTGCCAAGCCGCGTGCCAACCGATACGCGAGCGCCCGGAACCGTAGCGGCCTCGATTGTGTCGTAATGGGAGCCGTAGTAGCGCACGCCATCATCGCCTACGACCGCGACCGACCGACCGCCAAATGTTGCCGGATTCGATGCGCTGTAATTGTCCACCCGCCTCACGTCGGTCACGACACCGTTTACCGGCGACAGGATCGGCGTACCGCATGCCGCGAAGATGTCGGTGGCCGGGTAGTTCGCATGGGTGCGCGCGTAGCCGACGTTAGTGCCTGCCGCGATGGGGAATCCGTGCCGTACCTGCGCGCCCGGCTGGACTGGCGGGCGGGTATCGACAATGCGCTTCGGTACGACGCTGTGAAAGCTCGACCCAGCCGGGAACACACCGAACAGGTCGACAATGAGATGGGTCGTCATGGACCAGAAAACGCCGAGGCGGTTGAGATTTCCGACGCGGACGACGGCCAGATTGGGAGTGGTTTCACCTCGTCGTCCGTTGACGTTGGACGTCGCATCGCCCGTTGAAAGGTAGGGCACAACGGTCACAAAACCGTCCGAAGCAGGATCGACCACTGTCACATTCAACACAACAGAATCGCCCTGCGGCGAGCCCGGTTCGAGAAACGGATTCGAATTGGATCCGCCACCAACGATGAGCTTCTGAGGCTGATTTCGTGAATCGAGTAGTCGTCGCGGACCAACCGGACGGAAGTCGGCCGCGGAAACGGAGCCCATGATGTCGACGACCAGATCGGTCGCCATACTCGATGAGAACGACAACGTGCCGACAGCGCCAACACCGACGATGGCAAGATTCGCGGCTGTCTCCCCCGCGGCAAGGTTGAGGTTCGATGTGTCGGGCCTCGGCGTGCCCGCGGGCCACACCGTGATGAACCCGGCTGTGGTCGGATTCACGCCGGTGAGGTTCACGATGGCACCCTCACCCGCCGCTAGATTAGTTGCAACGTCAACAACCTCGTCTGCCCGCAACCTGGTCTTGGTCGAGCGAGTATCCAGCAATCTCGCCGGTCCAATACTGCGGAAGCCACCGCCCTTGGCGAACCAACCCTGGAGATCAACGAGCACGTCGGCAAAGGCGCCGCCGGTGGCGATGTTGATGCGGCCGTCGACTCCAACCTTGCTCACCACCAGGTTTGGTCTGGTCTGCCCCGCACGCACGTTGAGGTTTGACGTGCCCGGCCGATCCTGCCCGGACGGCCACACGGTCAGGAACAGGTCAGCACCTGCATCCACCGCCGTGACGTTGACGACGACCGCCTCCACCTGCCCAACCGGCAGGCCGGCCAGCCCGACTACATCCACGCTCAATGGCGTCGTCGCCACCGGCTTCGGTCGCGGATCGACGGCTGCGGCGCTGGGCCTTTCCCCGACGGCAAACCCGGACAGCAGCACGACCACGGCCAACATCACACGACGCATCCCCGGAGGCTAGCCAGTCCCTCCCCTTCCCGACCGGCCCGTGAGCAAGTCGAGATTTGTATCAGCCGTTTGATACGGCTTGCGCCTTGCTCGGGGCGAGAGGTCGCT
>JANMCE010000346.1:0-1928 GCA_031360915.1 Actinomycetes bacterium
GCCGAAGGCGTCCCGTTCGTCGGCGTACTGTTCGCCGGCATCATGCTGACCGACGACGGTCCGCGGGTGATCGAGTTCAACGCCCGCTTCGGCGATCCGGAAACGCAGGCGCTGCTCCCGCTGATGGAGACCGACCTCGTCGAAGTGGCCCTCGCCTGCTGCGTCGGTCGTTTGGCCGAAACACCCCTGCGGTTCCGTGACGACGTCGCCGTCACGGTCGTGCTCGCCGCTCCGGGCTATCCCGCCTACCCCGAGATCGGCGCCGTTATCAAAGACCTCGGCCTCGTCAACGAAACCCACCAGCCACCGGGCGCCAACGATCACGCTAGTGGCGCACTCGTTTTCCAGGCTGGCACCGAGCGAAACGGTGATGAAATCGTCACCGCAGGCGGGCGGGTTCTTTCGGTAACCGGCGTCGGCCGGGATGTAGCGACGGCACGAGCGATGGCGTTCGCTCGAGCGAACCAGATCGACTTCGCAGGCAAGCAGATGCGACGCGACATTGCGTGGCGGGCAATTGCTCGGACAGCGGGCGGCTACGCCGAATCGGGTGTCGACATCGATGCCGGGCACGAGACCGTCGACCGCATGAAGGCCGCAGTGCAGGCCACCTACAATTCGGCGGTAGTAGCCGGCGTTGGTTCGTTTGGTGGCGTGCTGGACCTGGCCGAACTGAAACGTTACGACCACCCGGTGCTCGTGGCATCCAACGACGGGGTCGGTACCAAGGTGATGGTCGGCGTGGCGGCCAACAACGTGGCCGGACTCGGTGCCGACCTAGTGAATCACTGCATCAACGACATCCTCGTACAAAACGCCCGACCGATCGCGTTCCTCGACTACGTCGCTGCCGCCAAGCTCGAACCCGTGAAGATCGCTGCCGTCGTGTCATCAATGGCGGACGCTTGCGGCGCCGTCGGTTGCGTGTTGCTTGGTGGCGAGACTGCCGAGATGCCCGGCGTCTATCACGACGGTCATCTCGACGTGGCCGGCACCATTATCGGTCTGGCCGATCGCAACGCCCTGCTCCCGCGTATCGATATTGTGCCCGGCGACGTGTTGATCGGCCTCGGCTCCAGCGGCCCACACACCAATGGCTATTCGCTCCTGCGACGCGTGCTCGCAGGCATCCCGCTCGACGTGATCCCCGACGGCATGTCGGTGCCGCTCGGCGAAGCGCTGCTTGCCGTGCACCGCAACTACCTGCCGGTGCTCGAGAACCTGCTCGACAACCACCTGCCGCTGGTGAAGGCCCTCGTCCACATCACGGGTGGTGGATTGCTCGACAACCCTCCACGCATTCTGCCCGAGGGTACGGCAGCGAAGGTGAAGCTCGGCAGTTGGCCGGTGCCGCCACTGTTTCAACTGGTTCGCGATGCGAGTGGGCTTGATGCCGACGAACTTCACCGCACGCTCAACATGGGCGTCGGCATGGTGCTGGTCGTCGCTGCTGCTGACGCCGCCGCAGTGCAGGCCGAGATCAACGAGAACAGCTGGATCATCGGCGAAATCATCGAAGGCAACCGCACCGTCACGCTCTACTGATGCCCGCCCGTCTCGTTGTTCTAGCCTCCGGTTCGGGCACCAATCTGCAGGCCATCATCGACGCCTGCTCGAACGGCTCGCTCGCAGCGGAAGTTGTGGCCGTCGTTTCCGATCAGCCCGAGGCGTACTCGCTCGAACGTGCTCGAATCTACGGCATCATCGCAATTCCCCTGCCACGCCACGACGGCGAAAAGCGGGCCGCGTACGACGTTCGCCTTCGTGCGGTGGTAGCCGAGTATGCGCCCGATTGGATCGTGCTGGCAGGCTTCATGCGGCTGCTGTCAACGGCGTTTCTCGACCACTTCCCCCGCCAAGTCATCAACCTCCACCCGGCGCTACCCGGTGATCTGCCCGGCACCCACGCCATCGAGCGAGCGTTCGCT
>JANMCE010000431.1:0-4348 GCA_031360915.1 Actinomycetes bacterium
CCACGCGCCCAACGAGCACTTGCCTCGCCGGCTGGCGCCACTCATCCTGATTGCGGCCGTTGTCACCCAATTGTTCGGTGGATCCGCCGGACGCGAGGGCGTAGCAGTGCAGGTCTCTGCCGGGCTGAGCGACCAGCTCACGCGTCTTCGCAAGCGCTCGCCAACTGATCGTCGTGGGCTGTTGCTCATCGCCATTGCGGCGGGGTTCGGCGCAGTGTTCGGCACTCCCATTGCCGGCGCGATCTTTGCGCTTGAAGTGCCCACTGTTGGTCGTCTGCATGGCGGGCGCCTGCTGCTGCCCTGCCTGTTGTCGGCGTTAGTAGGAGATCGAGTCACCAGGGCGTTCGGCGTCGTGCACGATGTCAATCCGACGTTTCCGGTTTTTGCCATGACCGCACGACACGGTGCCCAAGTGGTTGGGCTGGCCGTTGGATGCGGTGTCGTCGCGTTGGCGTTCATTGCGGCATTTCACCTCGTGAAACAGGCCTCGTCCCGCATCGATTGGCCACCCTTACGACCCGTGGTCGGTGGCCTGATGGTCATTGCGATGGTTGGCCTCGCCCAGTCCCGCTCCTACCTCGGATTGTCAATCCCGCTCGCATCGCTCGCGTTGGCGGGCACGCAGCTGGGCATCTCGACGTTCGCGTGGAAGCTCGGCTTCACGGCAGTCACGCTCGGCAGCGGGTTCCAGGGCGGAGAGGTCACGCCGCTGTTTGTCATGGGCGCCACCATGGCCGCGGCCGTCGGCCCCCACCTCGGCCTATCGGTCGGTGTCGCCGCAGCTATTGGTTTCGTGGCCGTGTTTGCCGCGGCGTCAAACACGCCCCTTGCGTGCACGGTGCTGGCCGTCGAACTGTTTGGCGGCAACATCCTGCCAGCCGCGGCTATTGCCTGCGCTGTCGCCACGTTGGTGTCGACCCGTCGCTCTATCTATAGCGCCCAGCGATCGAGGGCAGACGTCACGGCCTCATCCACACTGGGCCGATGAGGCAGCGCAATTCGTTTATGCCACTGCTCCCGGAATCAAACGCGGGCCAAGCGTTCTGGAGGCGCCGAATTCCTACGATCCGGCAACGAGAGCCATGAGCGTGGAGTAGTCGGTGACGACGTCGTATCGCACGGTCGTGACCGTGTTTTCGTTCAGGGAGGCGAAGAACTTCCTGGCGCAGTCGATCTTGGCCTCTTCGACGCCTTTTAGGTCGAGCGTGGACAGGGAACCCTTGGTCTCGGCGACGAAGTAGACGTGCTTCACAGTGCCCTCGGTGAAGGCGATGGCCCAGTCGGGGTTGTAGTCGCCGACCGGGGTGGGGATGAAGAAGCCGCGGGGAAGCTTGGCGTAGACCGAAACTTCCTTGCTCACATCAAGGTCGTTCACGAAGGCCCGCTCGACCTTCGAGTCGGTGATCACGTAGTCGTAAATGTGCTTCTTGAGCTTTTCGCCAGCTGCAGCGAAGTCCTGTTTCGTCTGATTCTGGGTGAAGATGGCGGTGTCGAAGCGGTCCTGAAGGATGTCGTAGGTGAGGTGTTCGATGATCACCGTCGCTTTCTGCTCGTTGATCAAGCGGGCGGCGTGCGTGATGAACTGCTCAGGGTTCTGACGGAACTTGGCGAAGGTGCCCGAATGGATGCCGGTAAGTATCGCCGCAGCGGTCCGCCGGGTGAGCTGGGTCTTCCCGGTGATTTCCCCGAGCAGGTCGTACTTGACCTGCGAACCGGCGGACACGGTCTCGGTATAGGTCGACTTGGTAGAGACCTTGAAGCCTGTGCCGCCAGCGAGGTCATCGGGCGTGAGTGCGTTGCGCTGCTGTCCGGCTTCAACGATGTATTGCACGGCCGCCACCGAGAGCTGCTGATCGAGCGCGTGAATGCATTTGCCGATGAGTTCTTTCGAGTCAAACGCCACTTGGTAAACGGCCTTGTGGTTGATGCGACCCCAGAGTTCCTGGAACTCTTTCTTGGCGAAGTTGGTTTCGTTCAGCGGAATCCGTTTGGGCTTGCGATCATCCTTGGGTAGGGGCACCTCAATGTGGAGCGTGTCGATTAGGTCGGCGACCTGGTTAAACACATCGTGCAGACCTGCAGGCATGTCGGGCATCTCGGTGCCTGCTCTGCCGAGCCATTTCGGCGTGAGATGTTCTTCGTAGTCGATGTAGTCGTTCTTCGTAAGCCAGTGCACCAGTTGCTTGGCCTGGTCAGCGGTGATGGCCACTTTGCCGGAGCCGGGCACCTCGATCAGCTTGCCGGTAAAGAACTCGGCCGTCGCCTTGCGGGGCCGAGCAGCCAGGGACGAGGCGATCTCTTGCTGGAGGCCAGCGACGAACTGGGTGTAGGACTCATCGGTCACGACGGTCAGTTGGTTGATGTCGTGAACCGTGACCGGGTTGTCCATTCGTTCGCCGTGTTGGTCGACGGCAAGACGCAGGCCGCGGCCGATTTCTTGGCGACGCGAGATCGTGTTGTCACTCTTCTTGAGCATGCCCATCACGAAGACGTTCGGGTTGTCCCAACCCTCACGAAGTGCCGAATGGGAGAAGATGAACCGCACCGAATTGTCGAGCGACAGCAGGATCTCCTTTTCCGTCAGGATCAGTTTGTAGTCCTCGATGTTGGAAGACTGGCTGGCGTCGTCGCCCCTGGCTGCGACGTTTGGGTCGACTTGGCGCTTGGTCTTTCTGTCGATCGAGAAGTAGCCCTTGTGCACATCGCGCGCGGCGTCGCGTCGTAGGTAAGCGTGGTAGGCGGGATCGAACTCGAACTCGCCGAGGACCTCACCGACGAGTCGCGAGTATTCCTCCTCGAACACTCGGGCGTAGGCACCGAGCGTGTCTTCACGCTCGTAGTCGCGGTACTTGGCAACCTCGTCGATGAAGAACAGCGACAGCACCTTCACCCCGAGGGCGAACAGTGAGCGCTCCCTGTCCAGGTGCGCGCTGATGACTTCGCGGATCTGGATACGCCGCTTGGTGTCCTCAGTGACGTCCCAATCGGTGAGCTGGCCAGCGACCACGGTGTCACCGTTGCTGAGGGTGATGCTGTCCTTGTTCGCATCAATGTCGGTGATGAACAAGCCCTTGTAGGCCTCGATGCCGCCGGACACGTCGTGCAGGTTGGCCCCGTTGTCCAGCCGCTTCACCTGCCGCACGATTGGTCCGCCCTTGGTTTGCACTTCGATTTCCAGTCGCGCTTTGGGGCCCGACCCCTTGGCGATTTCGATGGCTTCCAAGTACAAGTAGGCGGTGGAACCGGCCAGGCCCTTCACGGTGATGCCGCGCACGGCGATCTTCTTCACGAGCTTCTGGTTGTAAGCATCGAGCGCGTCGAGCCGGTGGACCTTGGTGTGCTCCACCCGGTGTGTGGCGGAGTAGCGCAACGCCATGAGCGCGTTGAATCGTGCGAGCGCTTCCAGCGACCTGGGCGCGCCGATCTTTTGCGGTTCGTCGATGATGACGATGGGACGGTTGGCACTGATGACGTCGATCGGCTTGCGAGACTGGAAATCGTCCAGTTCGTCGTAGATGCGGCGCTGGTCCTTGCCGGTGGCGTTAAACGCCTGGATGTTGATGATCATCACCTGCACACCAGCGTCGGAGCTGAAGCGCTCCAACTCGTGCAGTTGCGTTGAGCTGTAGATGAACGTTCGGGGCTTGGTGCCGTAAGCCTGCTGGAAGTGCTCGGCGGTTATGTCGAACGACTTCTTGACGCCTTCGCGGATCGCGACCGATGGCACCACGATGATGAACTTCGACCAGCCGTACTGGCGGTGAAGCTCCATGATCGTCTTGATGTAGACGTAGGTCTTGCCGGTGCCGGTTTCCATCTCGATGTCAAGGTTCGGCGCGCCGGGTGCCGCCTTGCTGTCGACCGACTTGGGGGACAGCGGTAGGTTCCCCATCCGTTGCACGTTGTGCAGGTTCTCCAGCAGTCGCACCGGGTTCAGCAGGATCTCGGCATTTCGAAGACCTGACTCTGGCGTGGTGGTCTTGTCGAACAGGCCTGGTGTGTTCGTCGGCTGCTGGCGACCTGGGTCTACACGGTAGGAGACGCCGTCGTGCTTGGGCTGCCCGGCGAAGCATGCAACGACGGCGTCGACTGCCTCGGTCTGGTACTGCTGGACCTTGAACTGCAGCTTCACCGGTCGGCCTTTCTTGTTTGAGCTTTCTGCAACGTGTTTGTTCCGAAGGCATGTGAAAAGAAAGAACAAAAGCCTCTGACCTGATCTCCTAACTTGTGTCAAGGGGGTCGGGTTCACGGTGTGTGGGCGCGCTGGTTTGTCGGCCGGCGTTGGGTCGTTGGTGTTTCGAGCGTTTGTTGGACGGCTGGTGTTATGCCAGGTCGGTGTGTGCGACGG
>JANMCE010000349.1:0-6783 GCA_031360915.1 Actinomycetes bacterium
CGTACTAGCGAACGGCGCGAGGAAGCGACTCAACCCGAGATCGGCGAACACCACATGAGAGGAACAGTCGCCGTCTTCTTGGCGATCGAACAGAATCCGCAACGGCAGACCGCTGCGAGCCTGAATTGTCGACGGTATGTAGCCGCCGCGCACGACCACCCGGACCTCCTGCACACCGGCCTGCTCAACAGCCGTGGTCGCCTCCCGAGGACGGAAGAAGAACCGCGCCAGCAACACAATCGCGAAACCACCCACGACCGTCACAGCTAGTTGGACTGTCGTCACAAGAGACCCCTTTGCCGACCATGGAACCGGCCGTGCTTGCATTCTGAAGCCTCTATACCTCCGGAGGGTAGGGACCTATACCTTCCGCCGGGAGGACCAATGACTCTTCCGACCGTCACGGCGACGGGCTGATGCTGGGAGCAAAGCCAAGTTGAGGAGTCCCGCCATGAAGCTCTCGAATCGAATGATCGCCTGCCTGATGGGTGCTGTCGTGGTCGTTGCTGTGTTGGTCGCAGTCGGCGCCTCACGGCTGCTGGCCCAGCCGTTGCTACTGATTGCGTGCCCGCTGATGATGTTCATGATGATGCGCGGCATGAGCCACACCGACACCATCGAGGATCACACGGGCCACGGCTGCGAACACGACCTGACGCGCAAAGCCGAAACTCCGACAGGCCGGCGGCCGTGACCCGCCGCCGGCCTTGCCGTCGTCGATCCCACCGAGGCACATCACGGCCGCGATTGCTGCGCTCGAAATGACAGAGGAGATGCGTCGTGCATGACTGGAACGACAACTGGGGCGGAAACTGGTGGTGGATGGCGATCATGATGATCGTCTTCTGGGGTGGACTCATCTGGCTCGCCGTCACCCTCCTGCGGCGCGGCAACCACCACCCGGCACCAGCACCGACCGCGTCACCGGCGCAGACCCCACAAGAGGTACTCGCCCACCGGCTCGCCCGCGGTGAAATCGCGCCCGACGACTACCGCCAACACCTTGACGCGCTCAACCACCGACCAACCGAGTAGCACCTTTGCTGGAGCGGATCCGTGCCGTCATGTCATTCCAGTAGGACAACCAGATGCTCGGACCGTACACAGCGTCGGCTTTCTCCCGAGCAAGCCGCGAGGGTGCCGGCGTCGACAAGCGGAACAGCACCGCGGCTGCGCCACATAGCGCCATGCCACGCCGGTTCAGATGAAGCCAGCGCCCGAGTCGGCTCGTAGGAGGCCGATTTCGTGGGCGACTTCGTCGGCGTGGATTCGTGCCACCCAATGGTCGTCACATTCCAAGACCACGAGACGCGATGCCGGGAGAGGCGGTGGAGGTATTCGCCGACCGAGAGCGGGCTGATCGGGTCGTGCGTGGCCCAGATCAGCAACGTCGGTACGCGCAGGTGCTGGAGCGTTTCGGTGGTACCTGGGTGGTCGTCCCACATCCACGACGGGTTGGTCGGGTTCGCTGTTCGTGATGACGGTCGCCAATCCGTCGCACCAAGCGATGACATATCGATGCCACCCGATGTTGCGGCAAGCACGAGATGTGAGACGAAACCGGGCAAATCGAACAACGCGCGCCGCGCCTCAGGAAAGTGCACGGCGACGGGCGACCACAACTCACCCTGCCCTGAGGCTCCGGGCAGAAACGCGAAGTGAGGCGGCGCGGTCATTCCCGTGATTCTCTCAGCACAGACGTGTCTCGCCCGTTCACGTGACCTTGGTTGTCTTTCAGCACGTAGCGGGTATCGGGCCTCTCGATCGGTCGAGGTCGGGTGGTTCGCCGGTTTCGACCAAGGCCTTGAACGCGGCGAGAGCCCGGACGCCTATGCGGTGGGGGTGGATGCGCATGATCGGTTCCATCACGCGGCCGAGCATTCCGCCTTTGACGATTACTTGGGCGTTGGTTGTGAGCAGTGTGAGCTGGGCGTCGGCGGCGGGGTGACGGTCCATGTGTTGCGCGCCAGTTTGACGAGCGGAATACCGGAGCCTTCGAGGGTGCGCCACACTTCGTCGGTGGGGGTGTTGATGCAGACCGACATGGTCAGGTTCAACATGATCAAAGGCTACCGAACCGAAGCAACAGCCGACGTCGCGGCTAGGTGGGGTGTTAATCGAGCGCGGCGAGTAGTTCGCTGATCGGTGGTCGGTCGGCGGGTGTTGCGGGTAGTGAGAGGTAGCGCAATGTGCCGTCTCGGCCGATCACGGCGTCGGCGCCGAGTTGATGGATGTCGTCACCTGGCCGACGTAACCGGCGACCGGCACGGATGAGCCGTACGTACATTTGGATCGTGCCGAGCGACCAGACCTGGCGGTTGCTACCACGTTCGGCACCGAGCAGCCGGTAGACGGTGCGTTGCGGATCGGCGACAACGTCGAACGGCAGTTTCAGGTGATCTCGATAGGCAGCGAGGCGCTCTTGCTCGGCGAATGTGACCACGGCGATCTGTGCGTCACCGAACTGGTCGAGGTGATCGCGCACGGCGATCACGTGTTCTTGGCAGGGGAGTCAAGCAAGGTGTCGGTGCAGGATCAGCACGAGCGGCCGTCCCCGCATCGCCGCGGTGTGCCAGGGTCGACCTTGGTGGTCGATGAGTTCGATGTCGGGGAGCGGGTCGCCGATGTGGAGTGTCATTTCGGGTTGCCGGTCTCAGCAGCTTTGTGGAACCAGCGCCGTCGCGGATCAGTTGTTGGCCTGGTCGTTGGCTCGACGAGTTTGCGGACGGTGCGTGCACTCGGATCGACGATGGCGAGGTCTCCGAGGGTCACGGTGGGCACGGTCTCGTTGCCGTTGGCCACGGAGCGCACGAATGCTGCTGCTCGTTCGTCTTCCCAGATGTTGACCTCACGGAAACTCAAACCGGCTCGGCGCAGACCGGCTCGCAGCGTCAGGCAGTACGGACAACCTGGGCGCGTGTAGACGACGATCTCGTGGTCCATCAGGTGTTCCAACCCAATCCGAGGCGTGCAGCCTTGTGCTTGAGGGCGTCGACGAGCCGATCGATGGAACCGTTGCAGGCGTCGATGTCTTCGGGGGTGAGCAGGAGCACGTGTCCGGTGTCGGTTTCGGCGACGACCACAGGTGCCTGGTTCTGTGATACGACGCGGGCTGCGTCGGGCTGATCGTCGCGATGGTAGGTGTCGAACGGCACCGCGAGACCGGCGGTGCATGCTTTCCATTCGGGTCGTTGACGCACGGATCCGTGAGTGATCTCACACAGTGAGCAATGGCGTCGGCCGAGACGGGCACCGACCCAGTAGGCGAGTTCACCGCGCATCGTGCCGTCGGCGTCGTACACGCCCATGAGCCGCATGATCCGTCGGGTCGGTGTCGCGTCCGGGGAGTTCATCGTGACAGCATGGCGGACCGCGGGTCATTTACCGTCGCGAGAGCGCTCTCGGTCGGTGCGGTCCGTACGGCAAGGATGCCGAGCACGACGCCGAACATCATGTGCTCGACGGCGAATGTGGCCCAACCGACCATGCTCGCCATGTGCGAGATCGCGGTCCCGGAGCTGGTGATCTTCGCCGCCAGCGGCAGCCCGACAAAGGTAGACACAACGAATACCGCGAGGCCGTAGACGCCGCCGGCCGGGACAAGCGCGGCCCGTCGGATACGCCGGGCGACGAGTACGAAACCGATCCCGAACATCGCAGCGGTCATCATGTGGATCAACAACCCCAACGCTGCTGGTCCAGCGGTGAACCAGAACCTGTTACCAGTCATGGCCTCGGAGACGGAGCGCATCATC
Organism: Actinomycetes bacterium; assembly: GCA_031360915.1. Taxonomy (GTDB): domain Bacteria; phylum Actinomycetota; class Acidimicrobiia; order Acidimicrobiales; family Ilumatobacteraceae; genus JANMCE01. Next base: position 3,756 of record JANMCE010000349.1, read on the forward strand.
GCAGCGGGTGACCCGAACAGTGCCGAGATGTGCAATAGCGGGGTGAAGAACCCGTGATGCTGGTAGGTGACCGAGGCGACCATGGCGAACATCGCCATCACTGCCCCCGCGACCATTCCGGCGACACCTCCCCTGCGCAGGCTTGCCTTGACGGTTTGAGTGGTGATGATCGTTGACATTTGGTGGTCCCTTCTCCTTCGTCCACGATGGACGAACGGCCTCGGAACCCTCCGACGGCGCGATTTCCTTCCATCGGAACTTTGCGAAAACAATTGGAACGATTCGACCCGTCGAGCGGGTTTGTGTCCGCGAGGAGGAGACTTGGGCGCAATGGCCGACGAGTCACAAACCAGTGCAACGAACCCCGCCCGCCTGGCACCAGGGTCTTTCGACGCGTTCGTCAGCCCGCACCTGCCAGTACTGCTCCGCGTCGCCAAATCCTTGTGTCGCAGTGCTGATGACGCCGAGGATTTGGTGCAGGACACACTCTTCCGGGCGTACAAGGGTTTGAGCACCTTCGACGGTGTCCACCCGCGGGCGTGGCTGCTCACGATCATGCGCAACGCCAACATCAACAGCCATCGCCGACGACGACCCGGTCTGCTGCGCGACACCGGGGATTTCGCCGGTGAAACCGACCGTCGCAACCCGCCGTCACCCAGCGCCGAAGATGTCGCCACCGCACACTTGCCCGCCGCGTGGATCGCCGACGCACTCCGGTGTCTGTCCGTGCGACACCGCCAGGCGGTGCAACTCGTTGACATCGACGGTCTCAGCTGCGACGAAGCAGCCGCCGCGCTCGGCATCCCTACCGGCACGGTGATGAGCCGCCTGCACCGCGCCCGCCACCGCATGCGCGCCCATCTCACCCACCATCCCGACTTCCGGAGCGAACCCCGATGACACCACGCGACGCACTGAACATCTTCCGACGCACAGGCGGTACGCGCTGCATCACGATCGGCCGCCAGATCCAGACCTACCTCGACAACGGCCTCGACCCGACCACCGCTGCGAAAGTTTCCCGGCACCTCGACGCCTGCCGACGATGTGGTCTCACCGCCAGCGATTACCGGCACCTCAAACTGGCCCTCGCCCAAACATCCGGTCCGCTGCCCGCCGAACCACTCCAACGGCTGCATACCCTCACCGCCGACCTCGCCGCCGGCGACACCCCACATTCATGACCACCACCGAACCGTTCGCTTCGCGCTGGAAACGGCGAAGCCGCACCATTCCACTCATGCTCACCGCGACCACCGTCGGCGTGCTCGCCAGCCCGCTCATCCTGACCGTCTCAGCTGCCATCGATCTGACCAAACGACGATTCCGCCTCCCGACTGTACGCGTCGCTCTCTTCCTGATGCAGTACGCGATCAACGACAGCATCGAGATCGTCGTAGCACCCCTCTACTGGCTGTTGGCCGGGTTCGGTACGCGGCTCGACCAACCGGCATCGGTCGCCCGTCACCAACGCCTTCAAGCCTGGTCGCTCGATGTTCTCGCCCGACGCGCAGAACGCCTGCTCGGTATCCGCGTCGAGATCGACGCCGAGTCGATCGCAGCGCTCACACCCGGCCCGGTCATCGTGCTGTGCCGCCATGTCAACCTCGTCGACGCATCCCTGCCGACGCTGTTGTATCAACGTCTCGGCTACCACACCCGCGGTGTGATCATGGCTGAACTGCTCGCCGACCCTGGTTTCGATCTGATCTACACCAGGACCGGCTCATTGTTCATCGCACGAGACAACAGCCCCGACGCCCGAGCAACCGTCAGAGACCTCGGCCGGACTATCGACGCCACAACTGCTGTTGTCATCTTTCCCGAAGGCCGACTCTTTCGACCCGACCGTCTCCAACGCGCCGTAGCCAGACTCGCCCATGAGAACCCGGACCGCGCCGATCGCCTCCGATCGCTGAGTTATGTCCTGCCACCGCGCCCCGGCGGAGTGCTTGCGCTCCTCGACACCATCCCCGCCGATATTGTTGTTATCGCCCACACCGGGCTCGACCGATACGCGGCGTTCACTGAACTCGCCAAAGCCGTGCCCCTACGCAAACCGATCCGCGTTACCGCATGGCGAATCCTCGCCAACCAGATCCCGGTCGGCGACACCGACCGCATCGTCTGGCTCGATGAACAATGGGTAATGGTCAACAACTGGGTCGCTGAGCACCGGTAGCAGGTGAGCTGGCGCACATCTGCTGACGCGTCGTCAGGCGGTTTCGAGGATCGTTTTGAGTTGCCGCAGATCCTGGGTCATCGCTCGTTTCATCGCGATCGACATCAGCGGCGCAGTGAACGCCGAGAAGCCCGTCGGATGACCGTGGTTCCGCAGGGTCATCCGCGTCGACGATTCGGTGATCGCCGCCCGCGTGTAGGCCGTCTCCATCGGGAACGGACCCTGGGGCGCATCGCTTCTCATACGCCCGGATGACCGCTGTTCGAAACCAAGGTTGACGATGTCGGGTCAGCACCAACCTCTCGTTGTACCGCTTCGTGATGTCTACTACTTCGGCGCTCGCTCCGACGGGCAGCACGCGTTGCGCCTCATCGACAGCGACGGCAAACTGGCCAAGCTCCGGCTCCTCGCCAACGAGCCAGACCGGGAATCGCGGAACGAAGACCTGGGCATGTGTCTTGCCCGAGTATCCGATGCCGACGAACCAGACGAGTGGCAATCGCCGCAGCATCGCCGAGCGCAACCAGACGTTATCTGCAGTCAGCGGGTCGTTGCCTCGCCACTTGTACCGGAGGAGACCGTCGTCTCCAACGGAGTCATCGTACGGACGCTGCCCACCATCGGGAACGAACGTCAAAATACTGATCGCCGCATCCCGAGATAAAATGACGGGTTCACGCAGACCGACGGATCTTCAGGCAGGCGGTAGCGGGTGGCGGATCGATGACGTCCTCGCCCGCAGCGACCTCGCCGCACTGTTGGATGACCTGGCCCAACCGGCGATGTATGCAACGCGGGGCCGACGCTGGCACTGCCCCGTACCCGACCACGACGACCATCACG
>JANMCE010000053.1:0-7671 GCA_031360915.1 Actinomycetes bacterium
GACGAAGAGTCCTTTATCGACGCGCTCACGGTCGGCCTCACGCGCGAGGGCTTTAAGGTGGTCGTCGCTCGTGACGGGGCCGAGGCTTTGGCGTGCTTCGATGAGGTTGCACCCGACCTTGTGCTCCTCGATGTGATGCTCCCGAAGATGTCCGGTCTCGACGTGTGCCGAGCGCTGCGCAAAAAGAGCAATGTCCCCATCATCATGGTGACGGCGCGTGCCGGTGAGATCGATACCGTGGTTGCACTCGAAGTGGGGGCCGACGATTACGTCACCAAGCCGTACCGTTTGCGGGAACTGGTTGCGCGAATGCGTGCCGTGCTGCGGCGTGGCGGGCGTGACGAAGGCTCGGCGGCCGAGGTTTCAGCGGTAGAGGTGCGTTCCGGCGTCGGCGCCGGTGATGTCGAGGTTGACGTCGAGCGCCACGAGGTGACGGTGCGCGGGCAACTGGTGCAGCTCCCGCTGAAAGAGTTCGACCTACTGGAACTGCTGGTGGCCAACGGTGGCCGTGTGCTGCCCCGTGACGTCATCCTTGACCGGGTTTGGGGCTCGGACTATTACGGCGACACCAAGACCCTCGATGTGCATATCAAACGCCTTCGCCAGCGCATCGAACCCGATCCGGCCAACCCGCAACGCATCATCACCATTCGCGGTCTGGGCTACAAGTACATGCCTACTTCGGGCAACGATTAGCCCTAAAACACCAGGTCGGTCGAGGGAAATCCCTCATTGCGGGTGAGGTGTCTCGTCTGTATTGTGACAAGAATAGAGATCATTTCTTGACGAAGCCGATCGCACGCTTGTGCGATTCTTCGACTCGGGGGATAGACCTCGATGGAAGGCCGTCTTGCACTCGACCGCAGTGTTTTCCGCAAAATACGCGTCGCCCCGGTCGTAGCGTGAAACCGGACGGGCTCACGCTCGCCCAGCGCGAGCGACTCGCGCTGTCCATGAGGTCGATCGGCTCTGGCTTCGTGGGCGGCGAACTCTCTGCGGTCATCAAAGGGCGACCGGCCGGGATCCTGGCCCACGAACTCGTCGGCACCGCGGGGGTTGCACCTGTTGGACGCGAGTGCCCGGATCCGCAAGATCGAACTGGACGTCGTCGACTCTCGGCGGCGCCTTGCGGAGGCTGTCTAGCAATCTTCAGCACGAGCGTTGGGTAAGGACTGCTTTCGACAGTGCGGCCCATTCGTAGACCACGCGGATGGGCCAAACGATGTTGCTCACTTTGGTGGTGATCGCGCCGATTTTTCCGGGAAAACAGCGGCTGATGAGCCATTTGCTGCGGGCGACATGGGGCGGATCGGTCACGAAGATCAGTGAGGTCCAGCCGTGTTCTTTGGCGATGCGGGCGAACCCTGAGGCTTCGCCCTTGGTCGAGTCTTCTGCCGGCGAAAAACACACGACCGTAACGCTCGGGATGTTGGCCGGGCAGTCCTGTGGCCGCTCGGCGTGGTGGGAGATGACGAGATTGGGTGCAACCCCGGCGGTCACAGCCTGGATGGCCTTGGCCCGCCGCACACCGACGAGGTCATCCAATACCACCACGGCGTCGGCATGGGTGGCCGACCCCTTGGCGGGAAACACGAAAAGGACCGCGGTGAGAATGGAGAACAGAGCTACCGCCAGCGCCGCAGCGACTCGCCGTCGGTTGGCTGGTTGACGCACGTTGGCACAGTAGCGCCGGTGGCCCAACGAGTGATGGTCGGCCCTCTACTGTGGCCCGATGTCATCACGGGAACGTTTGGGATTCGTCGGCCTCGGCATCATGGGAGAGCCAATGGCCGGCCATCTCGCTGCCGCCGGTTACGAACTGAGGGTGTACGACCTTGATCCGGCGGTGGCGAGTGGAGTTGACATGGTGGACGCAGCCGTGTCGGGATCGCAGTGGGGTGCGCAGGAAGCCGACCTGGTGTTCATGGTCGGCGGCTCGCCCGAATCGGTCGCGCACGTGTCGCTCCGTTCCTGTCGATTCTTGGTCGGGTGCACTTCCATGTGGGGCCGCTCAGTTCTGGTCACGTGATGAAGTGCATCAACAACACCATCACCGCACTGACTTTTCTGGCGACGGCTGAAGGACTGGCGTTAGGGAAGCCGGATCGCGGTGAGAGCATTAGCGAGATCGCCCGCTGGGTAGAACAGCAGATGAGTACCGAAATCCGCTGACGGTCAGCCCAGGTCGGGCGGCTCCTGCGCGTGGTAGCTGTGTACGAAGAAGCCGCGCCAGCCGTTGTGATTGGCGGCGGCCACGCCAACTTGATCGGGTCGCCACGTCAGCACACCGTCCTCGTCGTGATGGTTGTTGTCGTAGACATGAATGTCGATCGAGCCGTCGGCGTAGCGGTCATATCCCGTCGCCAATATCTGATGGTTGTGACTGACACCTGACAACGACGATGCTGCGATCATGCCAAGCGGCACGGGTTCGCCGCGGTCGAGCGCGGTCGTGAGCACATCGATCTCATGGCCGGTGAGGGCGTGAATCGTTTGGTCATCACGCGTGGACCAGGTGGCGAATCGTGTCGCGCTTGGATTGATCCAACTGTCGATAAGCCTGCGCATCAAATAGCGGGCAAGTGGCGACGCGTCGGGTGGCGGTTCGACCAGATCGGGTACGGCGAGCTTCGCGTTGAAGAGATCGAGCGAGCTGTAGGCCATGCCGCCGCATCGCCCAAAGGTGGTGATGCTCTTGCCGACGGTAAAGGGAAGCTCGTACCGATTCTGAAAGTCGTTGTCGAAATGAAAGCCATGCACCTTCGGATCGAAACCGGTTCGAACCGAAGCCGGAACGGTGTTGAGCGGTGCCGGCCGCATGCCAGTCGTCTGTGGTTGAGGCGTCGTGGTCTGATGAATGACAGCGGCGGTCGGGTCGGGTCCGTCCCGGCGCCGTTTCGTGCCAGGTGGATCGGGTGAGAGGCGAAGGTTGGAGAACTTCATCAACACGTCGAACCAGAACGGCGCGCCCATTGATACGCCGAGCGCCACGATCAACCAGCCGACGATGGCCGCGATCCAGCCCCACGGCGTGCGCGGCATGGCGCCCGTGCGCCACCCGAGGGGAAGGCGCTTGTCGGTGAGATCGCGATAGGTGCTTAGCAGTTCGGACGCGGCCTGGCCGGTTGTCCCAGTGCCGGCCGTTGGTTGGGCGGCGCGGGCCTGGGCCATGACCGCTTCACGGGTCACGGGGTCGACCCACAGGGTCTTGCCGACCGACAGCAGGCTGATGTTCAAACCGAGCGCAAGCAGCGCTCCCAGGCCGAACAGGATGAGTCGTAGCCGCCGCTTGTACCAGGCGGATAGGCGACTCATCGCGTCGTCGTACCAGTGGCCAACCTTTTCCCGAAACAGCTCGACGTTGTGATCGGCGTCTTCCCACAGCCGACGCAAGACGTCGCCCGCGCCGCCATCGGGCAGTCCGGCTACCTTCTCGGCGGTACGTGCGCCGTCGGGCCTGCCCGGTTCGATGAAGTGGGCGAACAACAGGTCAACGAATGTCGGTGTCGCGAGGTATGCCGGTTGGGCACGCTTCTGCTTCATACCCGGGAAACCGGTCCGGCATCGCGGGTCGCTGAGCAGCTTTGCCGTGGCCTCCTCGTGCGCGTTGGCAGGGTCGGGCACCTTTGTCCACATGCCGGTGAGCAGGGCGCGCACGGTCCGTTCGAGCATGGCGGCGCGCAGCCGAAATAGGGTGGAGATGACCTCGGCTGCCGCCGACGCAATCAGGCTGAGCAGCAGAAAGAGTGATGCAACTCCGACGACAACACCGAGCACCGCACTGATGGAACTCACCGCGACCTCCCCAAGTAGGTAACCGCACGCTAGCGCTGCTCAGGCCTAGGGTTTTCCCTCTTTCGTGTCGCCTATCAGTGCGTCATGCCGCGGCACGAGTGCGACGCAAGAGTGGGTCGGCCAGCTGCAAGGTTTTGTCGGCGATGCGCATCACACGTCCGGCCGCGCCGGAGGTCTGACCATCCACCAGGTTGCCCATGACTTTCAGCGTGATGTCGGCCGCTGCCTGCGTGCCAACGGCCACGCGCAATCCCGGCTTCAGCAGCCATGGGTGGCCGACAATGAAACTGAAGCGGCGCCCGGTGCGCAGAAAACTGTCGAAGCGTTCGCCCACCAGACGGTCGTAATTCTCGGGCGCATGGGTCGGATTGGCCACGAACTGGTCGACGGCCAAGGTGCCGCTTTCGAGCCCGTAGTCAATGCCCTCACCGTTCATCGGGTTCACGAAACCAGCGGCGTCGCCAACGGCCACCCAACCCGGGCCGTGGCGCTTTACGCAGCTCATCGGCAACCGCCACGCGCGCGGCTTTTCGATGTAGTCACCGATCGACCATGAGTCCTTCACCTGGGCCGCATACTGATCGAGCAGCGTGTTGAGGTTGAGCTTCTTGAAGCCCTTCATGGTGCTCAACGCGCCGCACCCGATGTTGACGGTGCCGTCTCCGGCCGGGAACATCCAGCCGTACCCGGGCACCGCAACACCGTGTTCATCCTGCAACGAGAGGCACGCCTCAAGGTGCCGGTCCGTGTGCCGGGGTGAGGGAACGTAGGCGCGAATAGCTAGGCCGAATGTCTCGTTGGGATCACGGACGCAGCCAAGCATCTTGCCCGCCGCACCCTGCGCTCCCGCCGCCAAAATGGTGAGTGGTGCCGTCAAGGTTTCGCCACCGGCGATCACGCCCGTCACCCGGTCACCGTCCAGAACCGGAAGAGCCTCGGTGTCGAACCGCACCTCGGCGCCGTACGCCATGGCCAGATTGACGAGGTACGTGTCGAAGGTGCGGCGCGGCCACACTGCGCCGTAATTGGGAAAGCGATCAGTGGTGGGCCAGAACAGCTCGCGGCTCTTTGCCCCCGCGATCATGCGCAGCCCGTCGATGCGATGGGCCGAGCTGATGTCAATATCCAACGCCTGCAACGCGGCGACAGCGCGAGGCGTGAGCCCGTCGCCGCACACCTTGTCTCGACCGTGTGGACCCTTTTCGAAGACGGTTACCTTTAGACCCGCACGGGCCGCTCGTATGGCTGCTGCCGATCCGGCTGGTCCGCCGCCGATGATCAGCAGGTCTCGTGGTGTCACCGCTCTAGCCTGCCAGCACCGACCCCGACACGCGCAGTTCGTCGGCTGATACGGTCGTCACAGTTGGTGAGACACTCTCACCAAAATGTCAGGGGGTAGCGGATGAAGCTCTCTGGGATTACCCGACACGTCGACCACCTCATCGTGCAGTGGCCTGACGGGTCGTCGAGTCGTTTCCACTACGTCTGGTTGCGCGACAACTGTCGCTGCAACCGCTGCAAGCACGCGATCGGTGAACGAACTGTCGATGTCCTTTCAATCCCGTGCGACATAGCCCCGACCTCCGTGGTGGTGACCGACGGCTTGGATCTCGCCTGGCCCGACGGTCACGTAACGACCTACGAAGCAGCGTGGTTGCGAGCGAACTCTTACGAGGTCGATCAACGACCGGCACCGCACCGCCCGATCTTGTGGCGCAAAGAACTGGCCGCCGACCTGCCCGAGATTTCCTACGACGACGTGATGCACAGCGACGCGGGTCTGCTCGCATGGCTTCACCTACTGCGGGACTACGGCCTGTGTTTCGTGCGTGGTGTACCCACGGATCCTCGCACCGTGGTGGATGTCGCGGGGCGCATTAGTTTCCTGCGCAACACCAACTTCGGCATCCTGTTCGACGTCGAGTCGAAACCCGACCCCGACAGCCTTGCTTACACATCGAATCGCCTGAACTGCCACAGCGATCTGCCCAATCGGGAGATGCCGCCCGGCCTCCAGTTCCTCCACTGCCTCGTGTTCGAAGCCACCGGAGGCGACAGCATTCTGGTCGACGCGTTCGCATGTGCCGACGAACTCCGGCGCGTTGATCCGGCCGCGTTCGAACTGCTGACGACCACGCCGATCCGCTACCGCTACTCCGGACCGGATTCAGAACTGTCGGCCCGCTCGCCCATCATCCGCGTCGACGCTGACGGCGAGCTGTTCGAAATCCGCTACAGCAACGCACTCCTCGCGCCGCTCGATGCGGCACCGGAAAAGATGATTGACACCTACCGCGCCATCCATAGTTTTGCCGGGCTGCTGCAGTCATCCGACTTCGAGATCAAGACCCGCCTGCGAGCTGGTGACCTGATGAGCTTCCACAACAACCGGGTCCTGCATGGTCGTGACGTCTTCGACCCCAACAGCGGCCACCGTCATCTCCAGGGTTGCTACGTCGATCTCGATGACTTCCTCTCCCGCATCCGCGTCCTGGAACGCCTGTCGGGCCTTTCGTCCGCATAGGCGCTCGAGAGGCGTCAGCGACCGGTCTCAATGAACAACAGAGCAGGGGTTTCGAGCAGGGTCTTGATGCGCTGGATAAAGGTGGCGGCGTCCCAGCCGTCCACGATGCGGTGATCAAAACTCGATGACAGATTCATCATCGTGCGCGGCACGAATCGCTCACCGTCCCACACGGGGCGGACCTGCATCTTGTTGACGCCGACAATAGCGACCTCGGGATGATTGATAATGGGCGTCGTGGCCAGGCCGCCTAACGCACCAAGTGAGGTGATGGTGATGCTGGAACCGGTCAGCTCTTGACGGGTGGCAGTTCCTGAGCGAGCCGCGTCGCTGATGCGTGCGATTTCCGTGGCGCAGGCCCAAAGGTCGAGAGACCCGGCGTGATGAACCACCGGCACGACAAGCCCGTTCGGTGTTTGCGTCGCAATGCCGATGTGGGCAGCTTCGTAGGTGGTGAGTTGCCCGTCTGTGTTGTTGAACGTGGCATTGATCTGGGGCTGGTCGACAATGGCTTCCACCATGGCGCGCACCAGGAAGGGCAGCACCGTGAGCTTGGGTGTTTTGCTTTGATTAAGGGTGCTGCGCAGCTCCTCCAGGGACGTGAGGTCGATCTCTTCTACATAGGTGATGGTGGGGATGGCCGCGGCCACCGTGAGGCGCTCCGCGATCTTTCGTCGCATGCCGATGAGCTGGGCAGTATGGGTGGCGTCCGACGTGGTGCGGTGGCGGCCTGATCGGTCAAGATCGGCATGGGTGACACGCCCGTCAGGTCCCGAGCCGCGAACCGTAGCAAGGTTGACGCCAAGATCCTTCGCCCGCTGACGCACCGCGGGTGCGGCAAGAGGCCGGGCCGTGGTCGCGACGATCGGCGGTGCGGGAACCGTCGGGGGAGGAAGCGGCTCGGTTTTGGGCTGTACAGGGTTGGAAACAGCATCAGCTGGCGGCTCGACATCATTGGGCACTTCTGGCGTTACGTCACCGTCCATTTCGATGGCAGCAAAGTCGGAGCCGATAGCCAAGATGTCACCGGGAGCCCCGGCCAGGAACGTGATCACGCCGGCGACGGGGGCGGAGATTTCCACCGTGGCCTTGTCGGTCATGACGTCGGCCAACACGGTTTCGGTGGTGACCGTGTCGCCAACCGAGACGTGCCATTCGACCAACTCGGCTTCGGCGACGCCCTCGCCAACATCGGGCAGTTTTACGATGCGAAGCGTCATGTCATGCCTCCATCGTGGCGATCATGGCCGCCCCAAGGCGGGCCGGTCCGGGGAAGTAGCGCCACTCGTGGGCGTGCGGGTATGGCGTATCCCAACCAGCAACGCGAACGATCGGCGCTTCAAGCGCGTACA
>JANMCE010000065.1:0-15445 GCA_031360915.1 Actinomycetes bacterium
CCTGCACGATCAACAACAATGACAATCCGCCTTCGTTGACGTTGGTGAAGACGGTGACGAATGACAATGGTGGTGTGGCGGTGGCGGCTGATTGGACGCTGTCTGCTGCGGGCCCGACCCCGATTTCGGGTGCGGGTGGTGCCACGAGCGGGCCGTCGTTTGATGCGGGTCAGTACACGCTGTCGGAGTCGGTTGGGGCGGCGGGGTACACGCCTGGCTCGTGGAGTTGCGTTGGTGGTACGCAGGATGGTGCCAAGGTCACGGTTGCTCTTGGCCAGTCGGCGACCTGCACGATCAACAACAATGACAATCCGCCTTCGTTGACGTTGGTGAAGACGGTGACGAATGACAATGGTGGCACGGCGACCGCGACCGATTTCACGTTGTCGGCTGCTGGTCCGACCCCGAGATCAGGGGCTGGTGGTTTCAGCAGCAACGTCGACGCCGGTAGCTACGCCTTGTCCGAGACGACCCTGCCTGGTTACACGGCTGGTTCGTGGTCGTGCGTCGGTGGCACCCAGACTGGTGCGTCGATCGCGTTGGCTCTCGGGCAGAGTGCGACGTGCACGATCACGAACGACGATGCGCAGCCGAAGCTGACGGTCGTGAAGACGGTCGTGAATGACAATGGTGGCACCAAGACGGTGGCGGACTTCCCGTTGTTAGTGGGTCTCACGTCGGTGACGTCGGGTGTCACGAACGGGTTCAACGCCGGGAACTACACGGTGTCCGAGACGACGCAGGCTGGGTACACGGCCTCGGTGTGGGGTGGCGATTGTGCGGCCGACGGGACGGTCACCTTGTCGGTTGGTGACAGCAAGACGTGCACGATCACGAACGACGATGTCGCCCCGCAATTGCACCTGCGCAAACTGGTGACGAACAACAACGGTGGCACAGCGCCTGCCAGCAACTTCACGCTCACCGCTGACGGTACAGGCAGCAACGACCTGTCCGGTGCGACCCCGGTCGACTCGGGCCCCGGCCTCCAGGCCGACACCTGGTCATTGTCTGAGTCCAGCGTGCCTGGGTATAGCGCTAGTAGCTGGATCTGCGTGGGTGGTACCCAGAGCGGGTCGAACATCTCGGTTGGGATCGGCGGGTCGGCTACCTGCACGATCACCAACGACGATGTCGCCCCGAAGTTGCATCTGCGCAAGGTCGTGACGAACGACAATGGCGGGACCAAGACCGTCGCCGATTTCACGCTCACCGCGAACGGTGCTGGCAGCAACGACCTGTCGGGCACGAGCCCGGTCGACTCAGGCGCAACCCTGCTGGCCGACACCTGGGCGTTGTCGGAGACGAACGTCTACGGCTACTCGGCCAGCGCCTGGTCCTGCGTGGGTGGCTCCCAAAGCGGGTCGAACATCACAGTCGGCATCGGCGGTGAGGCAACCTGCACGATCACCAACGACGACAAGCCTGGCACGATCATCGTCCAGAAGGTGACGAAGCCGGTGAACACGGGCAGCTTCGCCTTCACGACCACCGGTGCCGGCTATGCCGGGTTCACACTGTCTGGCGGCGGGACCAACACCCAGACGCTCAATGCCGGTAGCTACACCGTGAAGGAGACGATGCAGCTCGGCTGGGTCCTCACCGGCATCGGCGGCTCCAACGACCCGCTCACGTCCTACAGCTGCACCGTGACCGGAAGTGGTGGAAGCTCGGGTTTCGGTGACCTCAACACGCAGACCGCCAGCATCTCGCTGAAGAACGGCGACACGGTGACGTGCGTGTTCGAGAACACCGGCCAAGGTGTCACCCGCACGCAGGGCTTCTGGGCGACCCACTCACCGCTCGCCAATGCGGCGTGGTTCGGTGGCACGTCCTTTGGGCACACCTTCCCGGGTGTGGCAGGCACCGCTGGCATCGTCGACACGCTCATTTGCGGGCGTTCCATTGACACCGTCGGCAAGCTGATGGGTGCCTTCTGGGCCGATGTCTCCAAGACGTCGACCGGCGCCAAGCGAAGCGCGCTCGATCAGGCGCGGATGCAGCTGCTCCAGCAGCTCATCGCCGCCGAGCTGAACGCCTCGGCCTTCGGCAGCGTTCCGGCTGGGGGCAGCGGCATGTTCGCTACATGGGAGGCCGCGCTCTGCGGCACGAACACGACGGCGATCAAGAGCGCCCAGGCCCAGGCGGCGGCGTTCAACACCCAAGGCGATACTGCTTCGTTCACCCCGGGCACCTCGGCCGATTCGAAGAACGCACGGGCCGTAGCCGACAACCCGTTCTGGAACATCATCAAGCCGTGAACGACTGAGCAAAATCACCTGACGATCAGCGAGGACCCGGCCGTGAGGCCGGGCCCTCGCTGTGGTACCGGGACCGCTTGATGGGACGTCGTGGTCGAGTCACACGAGTGGGCCGCCCGGCGGGCAACCAGTCACGACCGGTCCGGCGGACGTAGCCAAGGCATTGGCTGCAGAACGCAAGGCCGTGCTGTGGCTCGGTCGAGTTTGTCTGGTAGCGCCCGTGCTGACATTTCTGAGTTACCTCCTCATGCGCTCGGGTTTCCGCACCTTCTTCGACGACATCGGGAACCAGAGCTACTCGCCATCACAGCGGTCAAACTTCGGAACATTTGGGCCGGCGTCCAGCCTCGGTCAGTTCCTAGGCGTTGGAGGCTTTGCGCTCGTCGGCTGCGAGATCTGGTGGGGAGTCGTTGCTACCACAACCGCCCGGGCGCTCGGTTTGTCCACTCGCCGTGAAGCAGGTCTGGCTGGCGCCAGCTTCATCATCCCGTTCGTCAACTTCGTGTGGCCTTATCAGACTGCTGTGGACATCTTCCCGAACAGGTCAATGTCAAAGGCCGATTGGTGGTGGACGATGCGGCTCGGCGGAAACTTTCTCGCCGGGATCTTGTTCTTCGTAAGCATCGGGTGGCGCCGTGCTCCTAGGCGTGAGTGCCGGACTGCTCGCTTCGGGCGTGTATCTCGAACGTTCACTCATCGCCCGTGCCCTCGCCGAGCACGAGCGAATGGCGGCCGACCGGATGGGCTGACGCCTCACCGTTTCCGGCAGTACCCCATGTCGGAAAACGACACCATGTACCGTCGGTTCGGCCACGCTTGCCGGCGGTACGTTGCGGCCGTGGACACCCACGTCACACCGCCCATCGGCCCTCACCCGGCGAGGCCGATGAAGCTCCAACGCTTCGGCTCAGGCACCGTGGTAAAGGCGAGAGACGTCAGCAAGTTCAACTTCAGGACGACTTCGGGCGAGGCGCCGAAGCTCCGCAGTGAAACCTGTCCGCGCGACAAGGAGTCGCTTGACCGTTGGGGCGGCGCGCTGGCCAAGATCGTTTGCGATCGAGTCGAGGCGTTCCAGTTCGTGTCGCCCGACGGGATCCGATCCTGCCTTACATTCGCCAATCAGGCAGATGCGATCGACGTCGTGTTGATCTGGTGCCACGGCCACGACATCGAGTTGGGATCGGACACCGCCGCGTGTGAATACGGCTGGGCCAGCAGAACGGATTTCGCCGCCCGTGGTAGCGGGCGATGCGAACGACAGCAACCACTCCGCCGCCATCCACTCAAGGTGTGGGCCAAAGATGCGCCGGGCGACGCGAGGTTGGGCATCTTCCCAGACTGCGTGGGCGCGCCCCCGTTCGATTCGCGCCCGCTCTGGTGCGAGCAGTATGCGCTCGGTTCGAAGCATCGGCTCAGCTAACACGAAGGTTGTGGCCCTGCGGTTGAACGGATCGGGTCGCTTCTCAATCAGCGCTGCAGCAACCAGTGTTTCGATCGGAACGTGAAGTGCTGAATCCGGCCGATCGAGCAGGTCTGCGATCTCACTGCGCCGACTCGCTCCGTCGGCAACTGCGTTGAGCACCGCCCAGTACAACGCTTTGTCGGCGAGCGACTTGTCCTCGGTGACTACCGCTCGGCCCTCGCCGTACAGCACCGAGGATGGCTCCAAGAGAAACCGCGTTACGAAGTCGTCGATATCACCCGTCGGGAGGGGCGAGTCAGTCGTGAATCGGCGGTACGCGGGCGTACCGCCGATAAGGGCATGAAGTTGAAAGGCGACATCGGGATTGGTGTCGAGCCCCCAAAAGCTGGCCGCTGTGCGGTAGTCGAACGGATCGACTTGCAGGGTGCGGTGTTGGCGACCGCGAAGTGGTGCTGACGGCGCGAGCAGGCGCCGCATTTGAGCAAACGCCGAGCCGCACAGGATGACTCTCAGCCCGGCAGCGGGTGCTTCGGTAAACAGACGTTGCAGGAGCGAGGGCAGCTCGGGAGCCGAGTCGATCAGGAAACCGACCTCGTCGAGCACAATCACGTCTGCTGTGTTGGAGGGCTCTCGGTTGCCAAGGTGTTCCACCACGCTTCGCCATGTCGGAAACGATCTTCCATCTCCGCCGTGTGATCGATTCCAGCTGTCCGAGAAATCGGCAAGATTCTGGGCACTCGACTGCTGCGCTGCTTCGAAATAGAAACCGCTTGTAGCGTCAACGATGTGGCGAATCAGCATCGACTTTCCCTGCCGACGTCGGCCGAGCACAATCGCCAGCCGGTTTTCGCTCCCGCTGTCCGTCACGAACTTGGACAGTTCGCCCCACTCGCGTTCTCGGTCGAACAAGGTTGCGGGTCTCAGCAGCATATAGATCAATCTACCATAGATTTATCTATGGATTGCTTCCACGGCTGAAATCCGGTCTAACGGGGCATTCGGACTGTTTTGGGCGAAAGGTGCTTGACGGAATCCGGGTTTGGGCTTATCGTGCGCGATAACAAGTCGCGCACCAGGGCCGGTTCTCGCCGGTGTGTTTGACTACGCTCTTTTGACGCCCTAGCATCCATCCCTGCCGTGCGTCGTAGTTTCCTTGCTCTCTCCAGCTTTACTGAGGGTCTTGACGCGCCCGGACTCAGCCTCGCCCGCCGCTGCAAACCGAGGAGTAGCTAGGTGCCTACACCAATCCCCCAGCGTGAACGTTATTCGTTCGCGAACCTTGCCGAGCCGCTTGCGCTGCCCGATCTCATCGCCGTACAGCGAGAGAGTTTCGAGTGGTTCCTGCATCAAGGTTTGGCCGAAACCTTCCGCGATATTTCGCCGATCAAGGATTTCACCGAGTCGCTCCAGCTTGAGCTGGAGTTTGATCCCGATGACGAAGATCTGCGTCCGCCGCCCAAGTTCACGGTAGAAGAGTGCAAAGAGAAGGACATGACCTTCTCTGCCCCCATCTTCGTGCGGGCCCGGTTCATGAACCGGAACACCGGCGAAATCAAGGAGCAGACCGTCTTCATGGGTGACTTCCCCATGATGACCGAGAAGGGCACGTTCATCATCAACGGCACCGAGCGTGTCGTGGTGAGCCAGCTCGTCCGTAGCCCCGGCGTCATCTTCGAGCCCGGTGAGCGTTTCCGTCTTCGTAACCTCTCCAAGCATCAGCTCGTCAAGGGCACGGTTCACCCGTACCGCGGCGAGTGGATGGAATTCGACGTCGAGCAGAAGCCCGGCAAGGACGTCACCGCCGGAACCCGAGTGGCCCGTAAGCGTCGCATGAGCATCTTCACGCTGCTGCGCGCCCTCGGCTACGACGAAGAGCACGCACCTGGCTTCCTCGATCGTTTCGTGGCTCACTTCGACTTCCTTGAAGGCCAGTACGACAAGGATCGCCACATTGCGCCCACGCAGGATGAAGCGCTGGTCGAGATCTACAAGCGTGCCCGGCCGGGTGAACCGCCCACGGTCGAGTCCGCCCGCAACTATTTCCGTACTGCGTTCTTTGAGAACCGTCGTTACGACCTCAGCCGCGTCGGCCGTTACAAGCTGAACCGCAAGCTCGGCAGCGAAGTCGCGAAGCTGAAGGACATGTTCGGTCTGGACGACGAACTGCTCGACCTGCCCACCGACGATCAGGACGTCTTGAGCCGCTGCGAAGTGCTCGCTGCCGTTTGCTACATGCTGCATCTGGCCAAGCACGAGCCCGGCTACCGCCTGGACGATCAGGATCACTTCGCCAACCGTCGTATCCGCTCGGTCGGTGAGCTCATCCAGAACCAGGTCCGTATCGGCCTCAGCCGTATGGAGCGAGTGGTTCGCGAGCGCATGACCACCCAGGACGTCGAGGCCATCACGCCCCAGACGCTCATCAACATCCGCCCGGTTGTCGCGGCCATCAAGGAGTTCTTCGGAACCTCCCAGCTGTCGCAGTTCATGGACCAGGTGAACCCGCTGTCGGGCCTCACCCACCGACGCCGTCTGTCGGCCCTCGGGCCCGGCGGTCTCTCCCGTGAGCGAGCCGGCTTCGAAGTCCGCGACGTGCACTTCAGCCACTACGGCCGCATGTGCCCCATCGAAACGCCAGAAGGCCCGAACATCGGTCTGATCGGTGCGTTGTCCACCTATGCCCGCGTGAACGAGTTCGGCTTCATTGAGACGCCGTACCGCCGTGTCACCAACGGCAAGGTCACCGACGACATCAAGTACATGGCTGCCGACGAAGAAGAGGAATACGTCGTTGCGCAGGCCAACACGCCGGTCAACGCCGACGGTTCGTTCAAGGACGAAAAAGTCCTCGTGCGTCGTTCGCCGCAGGCCGCCAGTTTGGCCGACCTCAAGCTCCAGCTCGAGCGAGACGTGTTCTTCGGCGCCACCACCGACATCGCGTTCGTGAAGCCGGAAGAAGTCGACTTCATGGACGTGTCGCCGAAGCAGATCGTTTCGGTTGCAACTGCTTTGATCCCGTTCCTCGAACACGACGACGCCAACCGCGCCCTCATGGGTGCCAACATGCAGCGTCAGGCCGTCCCGTTGCTCCGCTCGGAAGCCCCGTATATCGGAACCGGTATCGAAGCCCGTGCGGCTCGCGACGCGGCCGACATGATCCAGGCGCTCGACAGCGGAACGGTGCTCGAAGTCAACGGTGACCAGATCACGGTTGAATACGACAAGCTCGGCCGAAAGGTCTACCGCCTCGCCAAGTTCCGGCGTTCCAACCAGGACACCTGCATCAACCAGAAGCCCCGTGTGAAGGAAGGCCAGAAGCTGGCCAAGGGCGATGTGCTCGCTGACGGCCCATCCACCGACGCTGGTGAACTGGCCCTCGGCAAGAACCTGCTCGTGGCCCTCATGCCATGGGAGGGCTACAACTTCGAGGACGCCATCATCCTGAACGAGCGCATCGTTCGTGACGACGTACTCACGTCCATCCACATTCACGAGCACGAAGTTGATGCCCGTGACACCAAGCTCGGGCCCGAGGAGATCACTCGGGACATCCCGAACCTCAGCGAAGACATCCTGAAGGACCTCGACGAGCGCGGCATCATCCGTGTCGGCGCCGAAGTTGGCCCCGGCGACGTACTGGTCGGCAAGGTCACGCCCAAGGGCGAAACCGAGCTGACGCCCGAGGAGCGCCTGCTGCGTGCCATCTTCGGTGAGAAGGCCCGCGAAGTTCGCGACACCTCGCTCAAGGTTCCGCACGGTGAGAGTGGCAAGGTCATCGACGTCAAGGTGTTCAGCCGTGACGAGCATCATGAGCTGCCGCCCGGCGTCAATCAGTTGGTCCGCGTGTACGTCGCTCAGAAGCGCAAGATTTCTGTGGGCGACAAGCTGGCCGGACGTCACGGCAACAAGGGTGTTATCTCCAAGATTCTCCCGACCGAAGACATGCCGTTCATGGAAGACGGAACTGCCGTCGACATCATCTTGAACCCACTTGGTGTCCCCAGCCGAATGAACGTCGGCCAGGTTCTGGAAGCACACCTCGGCTACGCCGCCCGGTGGGGTTGGAACTACAAGGGCGAGCACGTCGGCGACGCTCCGGTCCGCAACACCAAGACCAAGACCCGGCCCACCACCAAGCCCGCCACGTTCATCGCCACGCCCGTCTTCGACGGCGCTCACTGGGACGAAGAAGAGCAGGCCGGTAAGCACCCGACCATCCAGCACATCTTCGCCAACCTCGAACCTGAGGCTGCCGACGGTACCCGCATGATCAACACCACCGGCAAGCTGCAGTTGTACAACGGCCGTACCGGTGAGGCGTATGACCGTCACGTCACCGTTGGCTACATGTACATCTTGAAGCTCGCCCACTTGGTCGACGACAAGATTCACGCCCGCTCCACTGGCCCGTACAGCATGATCACCCAGCAGCCGCTCGGTGGTAAGGCCCAGTTCGGTGGTCAGCGTTTCGGCGAAATGGAAGTGTGGGCCCTCGAGGCCTACGGATCGGCCTACTGCTTGCAGGAGTTGCTCACCATCAAGTCCGACGACGTGCTTGGCCGCGTGAAGGTGTATGAGGCCATCGTCAAGGGCGAGAACATTCCCGAGCCGGGCATCCCCGAGTCGTTCAAGGTGCTCATCAAGGAAATGCAGGCTCTCTGCCTCAACGTCGAGGTTCTGGCCGATGACGGCTCCGAAATCGAGATGCGTGAGCTGGACGAAGACGTGTTCCGCACTGCCGAAGAACTTGGCATTGATATCAGCCGCCCTGAGCGCGGTAGCGACGAAGAAGACGACCGGCGCCGTTCGCGCTCGTCATTCTGAAGGGTTTGAGGAGACATCATGCTTGACGTCAACATGTTCGATCAGCTTCGTATCGGTCTGGCCACCGCGGATCACATCCGCACGTGGTCGGCCGGCGAAGTGAAGAAGCCAGAGACCATCAACTACCGCACGCTCAAGCCCGAGAAGGACGGCCTGTTCTGCGAGAAGATTTTCGGCCCGACCAAGGACTGGGAGTGCTACTGCGGCAAGTACAAGCGCGTCCGTTTCAAGGGCATCGTTTGTGAGCGCTGCGGGGTTGAAGTGACCCGGAGTAAGGTGCGTCGTGAGCGCATGGGCCACATTGAGCTGGCCGCTCCCGTTGTGCACATCTGGTACCTCCGCGGTACCCGTTCGTGGTTAGCCTATCTTCTCGCCGGCATTGAGCCCCGTGAAGAGCTGAAGGCCAAGCAGCTTGAGAAGGTCATCTACTTCGCCGCCAACCTGGTCACGTGGGTTGATGTCGATAAGCGTCACGAGGATCAGTCGAACCTTGAGAACGAGTTGCTCGAAGAACTCGACGCCATCCGCAAGGAGATGGAGGTCACTATTGACCGCCGCTTCAAGGATGCTGAAGACGAAGTGGCCAAGCTTGAGAAGGACGGCGCCAAAGACTCCGACGTGAAGGCTCGCCAGCGCGCCGTTGAGAAAGACGTTGCGCAGCTGCGTGACCGGTACGAGCACGAGCTCGAACTGGTCAAGCGCACCTTCGAGGAGTTCAAGGACATCCACTCCCGCAAGATCATCGACGACGAGTTGCTGTGGCGCGAACTTCGAGAACGCTACGGCGACTACTTCGAAGGTGGCATGGGCGCGGACACCATCAAGAGCCTGATCGACCGCATCGATTTCGATGAGGAAGAGATCAAGCTGCGTGACGCCATCGATCCGCAGAACGGCAAGAAGCCGTTGTCGACCCAGCGCAAACAGAAGGCCATCAAGCGCCTGAAGATTGTGTCATCGTTCAACCGTCGCGATGAGTCCGGACGCAGGGTCAATGACCCCAAGGCCATGATCCTCGACGTCGTTCCGGTGATCCCACCGGAACTGCGCCCGATGGTGCAGCTCGACGGTGGCCGTTTCGCCACCTCCGATCTCAACGATCTGTATCGCCGCGTCATCAACCGCAACAACCGCCTCAAACGCCTGCTTGATCTCGGTGCGCCCGAGATCATCGTGAACAACGAAAAGCGCATGCTGCAGGAAGCAGTTGACGCTCTGTTCGACAACGGTCGCCGTGGCCGCCCGGTCACGGGCCCGGGCAACCGTGCGCTCAAGTCGTTGTCGGACATGTTGAAGGGCAAGCAGGGCCGGTTCCGTCAGAACCTGCTTGGCAAGCGTGTCGACTACTCCGGCCGTTCCGTGATCGTCGTCGGCCCGCAGCTCAAGCTGCACCAGTGCGGTCTGCCCAAGTTGATGGCGCTCGAGCTGTTCAAGCCGTTCGTTATGAAGCGCCTGGTCGATTCCGAGCTGGCGCAGAACATCAAGTCGGCCAAGCGCATGGTCGAGCGTCGTCGCCCGCAGGTGTGGGACGTGTTGGAAGACGTGATCAAGGAGCACCCGGTTCTGCTGAACCGTGCGCCAACGCTGCACCGTCTCGGCATCCAGGCCTTCGAGCCCGTGTTGGTCGAAGGCAAGGCCATCCAGATCCACCCGCTGGTCTGCACGGCGTTCAACGCCGACTTCGACGGCGATCAGATGGCCGTGCACCTTCCACTGTCGGCTGAGGCTCAGGCCGAAAGCCGCGTCCTCATGCTCAGCGCCAACAACATTCTGTCGCCCGCGTCTGGTCGACCGATTGTCACGCCGACGCAGGACCTTGTCATCGGTGCGTACTACCTAACCGAAATGGTCCCGTCGGCCAAGGGTGCCGGTCGTGTGTTTCGCCACCGGTGGGAGGCCTACAAGGCCAACGATCAGGGTGACCTGCATCTGCATGCGCCCATCAAGATCATCGGTACCCGTCAGGCTGACGGCACCCGTGTCGATCTCGATGCCACGGTTGGTCGCTTGCTGTTCGAAGCGACGCTGCCGGTGGGCTACACCGAGATCTACGGTCACGTCACCAGCATCATCAAGAAGAAGGACATGGGCATCCTCGTCGAGCGTCTCGCCGAGGGCTTCCACAAGGCACAAGTTGCCGAGTCCCTCGATGCGATGAAGAACATCTGCTACCGCTACGCCGCTCAGTCCGGTCTCACCATCTCGATCGACGACGTCAAGACGCCGGCCGAGAAGAAGCCGCTGCTCGACAAGTACGAAAAAGAAGCCGACAAGGTCGAGACACAGTTCCGTCGCGGCATCATCACCGACGGCGAGCGTCGTGTGCAGGAAGTCCGCATTTGGACCGAAGCCACCGACAAGATCCGTGAAGCCATGGAAGCAGTGCTTCGGGCCGAGGCGTTCAACCCGATTGAAATGATGGTCGGTTCGGGCGCCCGAGGAAATATGATGCAGGTCCGTCAGATCGCCGGCATGCGCGGTCTTGTCGCCAACCCCCGTGGTGACATGATTCCTCGCCCAATCAAGTCGAACTTCCGTGAAGGCCTCGCCATGCTCGAGTACTTCATTCAGACTCCTGGTGCTCGTAAGGGTCTGGTCGACACCGCGCTTCGTACCGCGGACTCCGGGTATCTCACCCGTCGTCTGGTCGACGTTGCTCAGGAGCTCATCATTCGCGAAATCGACTGTGGCACCAGCCTTGGTGTGTGGGTCGAGAACGTGAAGAAGGACACCGGCAACCAGCGCAACTATCTTGAGACCAAGCTGTACGGACGTGCCATCCTCAATGACACCAAGCTCAGCAACGGTGAGGTCATCACGGCCAACTCCATCATTGGTGACATCGAAATGGAAGCCCTGCGCGACGACCCGGCTCACGAGCGCATCCGTGTTCGCTCGGTACTCACGTGTGATGCCGAGTTGGGCATCTGCGCCATGTGCTACGGCAAGTCGCTTGCTACCGGTAACGCCATCGAAATGGGCGAGGCTGTCGGCGTCATCGCAGCCCAGTCCATTGGTGAGCCCGGTACGCAGCTCACCATGCGTACCTTCCACACCGGTGGTGTGGCCGGTACCGACATTGCCGGTGGTCTTCCCCGAGTCGTCGAGCTGTTCGAGGCCCGCACCCCGCGTGGTGCGGCCCGTCTGGCTCGGGCATCCGGTGTGGTTCGTATTGCCGAAGATGAGGGCAAGGGCATTCCCGTCGTGGTCATTGGCGACGATGGCACCGAGGAGAGCTACGGCCCGTTCATCCAGAGCCAGATCATCGTGACCGATGGTCAGGAGATCAAGGCTGGCGAGCCCGTTGTGAAGGGCCCGTTCGACCCGAAAGAAATCATCGACATCAAGGGCGTCCGCGAGACGCAGCTCTACTTGGTGGAGGAAGTCCAGAAGGTCTACCGCGACCAGGGCGTGTCGATTCACGACAAGCACATCGAGCTGATCGTGCGTCAGATGACCCGTCGTATTGGTGTGCAGGAGCCGGGTGACACCACGTTCCTTCCGGGCGAGCGTGTTGATCAGCGGGTGTTCCGTGAGCGCAACCGTTCCACGGTCGAGGCTGGCTCCAAGCCGGCGGAGGGTCGTCCCGAATTGATGGGTATCACCAAGGCGTCGTTGGCCACCGAGTCGTGGTTGTCGGCAGCGTCGTTCCAGGAGACCACCCGTGTCCTCACCGAGGCCGCAATCGATGGTCGTGGTGACAATTTGCTGGGTCTGAAGGAAAACATCATCATCGGCAAGCTCATCCCGGCTGGTACGGGTATGCCTCGGTACCGTGAGTTTGATCTCACCGCCCCGGAGTATGAGCCGATGGCGTTCTACACGAGCGACGAAGCCGATCCGGCCGAGTGGCTCGCCTCCATGACCGGCACCACCTACAACGACGACACCGTCGGCGCCTAACCCGCCCGCCAGTACCAGGCCCGCCCCACCCACCCGGGTGCGGCGGGCCTTCGTTGTTTGGCCTTGAATCCTCTTGACAAAATCTTCGGGGGGGAGGATCGAGTTATGTCAAAGCGTTCGACAGTACGTGGAATTATCGCAGTGGGGGTACTTCTCCTGTCGGTTGCGAGCCAGCCGCTCATGGCCCAGGGTTCGAGCGCCGCCGGTACGTGTATTTACGTCCAGGATTGCAAGCGTCCAGTGAGTGGTTATCCCAACTCGTTTAGTCCCGCTTGCAACGTAGGTTCTACGCAGAGCTACGTCACGAACTTTTACACTGCTGGCGGAACCCTCGCCGGGAACGGCTATTTCGTCTCGAAGTACAGCTCGCCGTGCCAGTCCGCATGGGCCGAATCGAGCTACCAGAGGTACGCAGGCACGACCCGGTCGTTCAGGTCAGTGAGACCGGCCTCAGCGGGTTTACAGGCGTTCGGGGAGACGACCGGGGCTCGTTGGGGAGCCAGTGGTTATTACGGAGGAGAAATGCCTAAGTCTTGCTGTGGAGGTTGGTACGTGTATCACTACGTGAGGGTTACTTACACCCCGCTGATAGATGAAGAAAAATTTGTGGGGACCTCATGAGACGCTCTTGTTTGAGATCACTGGCCACGGTTGGGTTGGTACTCCTGACCTCGTGTGGCTCAGCTGCGCCGATTCGCGTCTCTGCGCCGCCCGCGACTACCTCACCTGCGCCCACAACGACAGAACCCTTTCCGCGTCGAGACCTCACAGCCTCGGCAGTACCTTCGGGGCTCGCTGCATCGTTTCGGAGCTACCTTGAAAAAGCCTTACCGAAGGGTGCCTTTATTTCGTACGTGGCAGAGGACCAAAACTATCTTGGTGAGCGAGTGCTGCTTGCATTGTTCGAGCTAACGCCCGGCGACGGCTACTTGCTTGAGGTGGCCTTCGACACCAAGGTTCCCGCCGAAAAGAAGAGTTTCGGGTGGCCCGGTCCCGATGGTGGCACCTACGAACTCTCACTGGCAACGAAGGACGGCGACACCGTTACAATCAGCAAAAACCTGGACTACACGGCTGCGCCGATTACAGAAACCGCTGCGCGCGGACACCTCCGCCCGTTGGCAGCTCATGTGGAGAATTTCCTACGAAAGCAGACAGCTTCGTCACCACTAGTCACCCAGCCAAGGCCAGTCCCACCGCCGCCGTAAAGCAGAGCTATAAGTCACCAAGGCGTCGTTGGCCACCGAGTCGTGGTTGTCGGCAGCGTCGTTCCAGGAGACCACCCGTGTCCTCACCGAGGCCGCTATCGATGGTCGTGGTGACAATCTGTTGGGTCTGAAGGAAAACATCATCATCGGCAAGCTCGTCCCGGCTGGTACGGGTATGCCTCGGTACCGTGAGTTCGACCTCACCGCCCCCGAGTATGAGCCGATGACGTTCTACACGAGTGATGAAGCCGATCCGGCCGAGTGGCTCGCCTCCATGACCGGCACCACCTACAACGACGACACCGTCGGCGCCTAACCCCGCCGGCAGTAAAAGGCCCGCCCCACCCACCCGGGTGAGGCGGGCCCTCGTCGTTTTGCGTTGGATCGTCGGCTTGAGCGCTCGAGACGTGGGGCGTTATGCGTTCTTTCGGTGATGACGTTTGGAGATGTAGCCCTCGGTCCATGCTGCGCCACTGACCGGCTTGGTTCTTGGTCTGCGATCGGAAGTGCCGTTGTGTTGCGGACGGACGGCCGCCACGATGGGGGACGTGACTCAGTTGCACGAATTCGAAGCCATCAGTTGGCACCTATTCCTGAATACGCCCGAAGTTCGCAAAGCGGAGAGGATCATTGGTCGTCTGGCCATCTTGATTGGGGTGGAGACGGAGGTGCTCTCGCTCGATCGATACTGGAAGGACCCAACCATGACTGACGCCCGTCTCCGTTCGCCGTTCGGACCCATGGCTGATCCGGCCGAGGCTTTATACGCGTTCATGCTGACCGTCAAACGTCTGGCCCGCACCTTCTCTACGTCAGGACCGCAGATCTACGAAGAATGGCCAACCCGCGTCGCTCGGCGGCGCGAGCCTGATCACTGTCTCGGGTTACGAAGACAGCCTGATCACCCGGTCCGGTAAGTTCAGGAAGCGCGAGTGTCGCTACCGCGATGTGCCAGGCATCCATCGCTCGGATGCCTTCGGTGCGAACGATGTCGAGGGCGATCCGCTCAACGTCGTCCTGGGGCTCAGCGACGAGCGTGATTGGTCCTTCGGTAACGTCAAGGTCGAGCCGGGCGAGAATGGCTGTGGCATCGACGCCTGCGCTTCGACATGCACGAACGAGCGCGCCCGAGGTCTCGATGACGGTCCACGTACCGGTGACGATGGCACCGTCAGCGTCGTCGATCAGCGCGACCGCTTCGCCGTGATGCGGATCGTTCACCAGGTAGTAGCGCACGACAATGGACGAATCGAGATAGACAATCTTCATCCGATGTCGTCCATCCGTCCTCGCTCGAAGTCGAGAAGTTCGTCCGCTGCCACGTGGACGCTCGAGAGCGCTTGCAGCGCATCTTCTCGTGACGTGACGGGTCCGCTCAGACGGCCGTGTGATCGGGCCAAGATGCCCAATGCGATAGCCCGCGCCCTCACGCGATCGCGCGCTGAACCGACATCGACGTCGGCCGACGAATCAAGAATCTCGTTCGCAAGGGCGTTGATACTCCGCCCCTCTCGCCGAGCGCGCGCAGCAAGGCGCTGATGCATCTCATCAGGAACTCGGAGCAGCAGCTGTCTCATATGGATATGATATCAATATCACCCACTGATATCACAGGGGATAGAAACCAAGTCCACGTTGTCGAGATCCCGAAAACGTTGGGTCGGGTTTGCTCGACATAGCACCCAAGCCCTAGCATCGCATGGTTCATTTGGAAAGAGTTTGAGGTAACGCGTGCCCACTATTCAGCAGCTGGTCCGGTATGGCCGGTCAACGAAGACGACGAAGACCAACACACCGGCGCTGAAAGGCGCTCCGCAGCGCCGTGG
>JANMCE010000114.1:0-2879 GCA_031360915.1 Actinomycetes bacterium
GTCGCCGTCGTCGCCCGAGCACCACGGCAACGTTCCCTCCAACGCACCGAAGGCATGTCGCTTACCGAGGACGAGTTGCGCCTACTCATGCGTACCGCTGCTGGTCATCGGTTGTTCCCGCTGTACTGGCTGACCGCGATGACCGGGATGCGACGCAACGAAGTGCTCGGCCTCAAATGGCCCGACATCGACTTCACCAAGAAGCGCCTCCACCTCAACCGCGGCCTCGTCGCGGTCGGGTACGAGGTCCACGAGACCCGCGGCAAAACAAAGACCGCCCGCCGCACGATCTCACTCGACGACACCACCTTGACGATCCTCGCCGGTTGGCGCGCCCTTCAGGCCGCGCAGTTCACGGCGGTCGGGGTAACCAACGATGACAAGTGGGTGTTCACCGACGGCGACGGCCAAACCATCCATCCCCACGCCGTCTACGAAACGTTCGTGCGGATCGTTCACAACGCCGACATCCCGCCAATCAGATTCCACGATTATGCCGATGTGCGCGTTATGCCGATGTGTTCGCTTTGGTCCTGGTCAGGTGGGGTGGGTGGCCTGTTGAGGTCGGCATAATCAGAGGGCTTCGAGGAAGGCGAGGAGTTGGTCGGGGGGCCGGTATCTTCCGGGGCTTGTGGCGAGCGGCCGGGTGCGATCAATGGCTTGTTGTTTGTGGGTCATGTCGGCGTGGAGGTAGATGTTCGTCGTGGCGATCTGTTCGTGGCCGAGCCAGAGGGCGATGGTGGCGACGTCGTTGCCGGCGTGGAGGAGGCGCATGGCGGTGGTGTGGCGCAGCGTGTGGGTCGTGATGTTTTTCGTTCGCAGCGACGGGCAGGTGGTGGCGGCCACGGTGAGGTGGTGGGCGAGGCGGTGCTCGATGGCGTCGCGGCTGAGCCGACGACCGGTTGCTGTGGGGAACAGCGGGTCTGTCGGCGCGCCGAATCGTTCGGTGAGCCACGCCTTGAGGATCGTGCGTGTCGTGGGGATGAGCGGTGTGCGGCGTTCTTTGCGTCCCTTGCCTATGGTGTGCACGTTGGCGCCGACGCCAAGGGTGACATCGGCGCAGTTGAGCCCGGCGAGTTCGGAGATGCGCAGCCCGGTCTGGATGGTGAGCGCGAACATGGTGTGATCGCGTCGTCCGCTCCAACGGTTCGTGTCGCACGCGGCGAGGAGTGCGTCGACCTCGGGGTCGGTGAGGTAGGTGACGAGGTTGCGTTGGGTCCGTTTGGTTGGGATGGCGAGCACTCGTTGGATGGTGCCGGCGTGGTCGGGGTGGTTGAGGGCGAGGTAGGCGAACAGGGAGTGGATCGCGGCGAGTCGACCGTTGCGGGTTGTGACGCTGTTGTGCCGGTCGTGTTCGAGGTGTTCCAAGAACGCGGCGATGAGCGCGGCGTCGAGATCGCCGATGTCCAGGCCGCTCGGTTGCTTGCCGGTTCGTTCGCTGGCGTAGCAGACGAGCAGGCGCAGACTGGTCTTGTATGCGGCGATCGTGTTCGGGCTGGCATCGCGTTGACCGATCAAACGGTCGGTGAAGAACGCTTGCAATGCGGGGGCGAGCGCGCTCACTGGTCGGCTCCGTAGCGGGTGTCGAGCCGGTCAGCGGCGAAGGCCATCAGCTCCGGGGATGCGGACAGATACCAGTAGGTGTCGGCAGGGCTGACGTGCCCGAGGTAGGTCGACAACACAGCGATCTGATCATCTATCCGGACACCGGCTCGATGCCAGTCGATCATTGTTCGGACAGCGAAGCTGTGGCGCAACTGATGCGGTGTCGGATGGACCGTATCGGTGCGTAGCCCGGTCGTGGTGGTCAACTGTCTAAGCGTCTTGGCGATGTCGCTGCGGTTGGGTCGTGTGCCGGTCGCGGTGATGAACAACGCCGCCGACGTGGGGGCCGGGCAGAGCCGGTCACGTTCACCGAGATAGCTGTTGAGGGCTGTGTTGGTGGTGGGGTGGAGCGGCACGAGGCGTGGCCGGTCGAACTTGGCGTGACGAATCGTGATCACCCCGCTGGTGATGTCGAGGTCGTCACGGTCGAGACCGACCGCTTCGCCGACACGCATTCCCGTCACGGCCAACAAGGCAAACAACGCCTGAGAGGTGGCGGTCTTCAACGGTGGGCTCAACGTTGCCGCGGCATCGAGGACGCTGTGGATGTCCTGGTCAGACCACAGATAGGGTGCCGGGCGATGGCGTCGGGTGGGGAACACTCCCGATGGTGGGAGTTGTGTCGTCGGGTCGATGGTTTGCAGGTAACGGGCGAATCCCCGCACGTCGGCGAGACGAGCAGCCCAATAGTTCGGGCGAGCGTTGGTCGCCAGACGGGCCCACGAGATCGCCAGATCCGACGTGACCGTCATCGCGCCAGCTGCGCTCAGGTAGTCGACGAACTGGGGCAGGAGACGACCGGCGCGCTCCAGCTTGTAACCCAACGCTCGACGCAATCGCAGGTAGTCGTCGACGTGATCAGACAACGTGTTCATCGTGACCCCTGCCCGGTTGTCAGCGGCCACGGTTGAGCGAGACAACGCAAGCGGTCGAGGTCGACGCGGGCGTAGATCGCGGTCGACTGCAAACTGCTATGGCGCAGCACCTGGGCGATCTGGGGCAGCGGGACATGTGCGGCCACCATGTCGCAGGCCGCCGTGTGGCGAAGACGATGCGCGCCCACCTCGGGCACGCCTGCGCGTCGGCACGCGCGCCGCACCGTCGAAGCGACCGTGCCTGAAGCGATCGGCTCGAACGGTGCCTTGGCCCGCAAGAACACCTCTCGACGGTCGCTGACCGGCCGCCCACGTTTGAGGTATCCGGCGACCGCCGCGCCGACATCGCCCGGTAACGGCAAGCGATCGAGTCGGCCGCCCTTGCCCGCTACGACGAGT
>JANMCE010000126.1:0-1595 GCA_031360915.1 Actinomycetes bacterium
TGAACTCGAAGAAGAGCTTGTAGACGCCGTCGTGCGGAAGCTGCGCCGGAAAGACCACATCCGGGCCGACCAGTACGCCGGGGGTGGCAACGCGGCCCGGATGCAGATGGGTGTATCCGAGAGTCTTGGTGTCGAGCGCAACGAGATGCCCATAGGCACCGAGGTACTCACCCAGGTCCGTGACCGGCGTGCCGTTCTTCGAAACCGTCAGGGTGAAGTTGTGAGCGTGACCGACACCGATGTCACCTTTGGCCGTAACCGTGTATCCATCCACCGACGTCGTTCGCCCGAGCACGGGCGGCGGAGCCGTCACGGTCGCCTCGCCTGGTATCACCACTTCCGCTGCGAGCGTCATCTGCATCGACATGCTGCCGGGGATGACGGGCAGGGAGTCGGCGATGAAGCGCCAGGTTCCGGGCGTGAGCTTGGCCGTGGTTGTCCACGTGCCGTCCGGCGCGAGCGTTGGGTGAATGTGCTGATAGCCCGAGAGGTCCTTCTTCACCGCAATGAAGTGCAGCAGCTTGGTGTGTGTCTCGGAGAACTCAGTGATGGCCGTCGCACCGTTCATGATCTTGAACGTGACGGGTGACGCGTCACCAACCGCCGGTGCTGCCAGCAGCTTCATCTCCAGGCCATTCACCATGCCGGGCGATCCGTCGCCGGTGGCCATGGCGTGGTTCATCCCGACCATCCCACCGTTGGCGGTGTGCACATGCGGCTGGCTTTCCGCTGATGACTTCTGGAAACGCAGGGCGATACCGCCGAAGGTCGCCGCCAAACCAACCAGCAAAAGCCACTTACGCCACATGGCCCTAAAGCCTAGGGGCGAACCTTGAAAGGTGTGAGGGCAGGGTCAGTCAGCGATAGTGATGGTGACCGACGTCATCACCACGTCATCGAACGGCTTGTCATCGGTGTCGGTCTTCACCGCTTGCATCGCTTCCACGACGTCGAGGCCCTTCACGACCTGACCGAACAACGAGTAGTCGGGTGGCAGCCCAACGCCGCTCTTGCCGCTGATGATGAAGAACTGCGACCCGTTGGTGTTCGGCCCGGCATTGGCCATGGCCACCGAGCCAAGCTCGTACTGGCCGCGTTTGGGCAGCTCGTCGGCGAACTCATACCCGGGGCCGCCCATGCCGGTGCCAGTCGGGTCGCCGCCCTGGCACATGAACCCTTTGATGATGCGATGGAACACAACGCCGTTGTAGAAACCGGCCTGCGCCAGCGTCACGAAGTTGTTCACCGTTTTGGGAGCCTTGATGGGGTTCAACGCAATGACAATGCGCCCCAGCCGGGTCTCGATAGTTGCGGTGTAGCGCTTGTCGGGGTCGATGGTCATCTCGGGTGGGTTGGTACGGGCCATGTCCGTATCTTCCCATGATGCGGGTGCTCGCTGTTAGCCTCCTACACCCATGACCAACCCCTCCGTTTATTTCGACATCACCATCGGCGGCGCACCGGCCGGACGCATCACGTTCGAGCTGTTCGCCGACGTCGTTCCGAAGACCGCCGCTAACTTCCTGGCCCTGTGCACCGGGTCGGAAGGATTCGGCTACGCCGGGTCGGGCTTCCACCGCATCATCAGTGATTTC
>JANMCE010000135.1:0-7741 GCA_031360915.1 Actinomycetes bacterium
GAGTGGTTCCCCGTCAGGACGTTGGTCGATGCGACGCTTGAGCGGGCTGGTCTCGACGCCATCGATGCCCTGGATTCGTGGTCGGCAGTCTTGCTCGCTGAGCAGCTTGACCTTTCGCTCCTGACCGCATCGTCTGATGTCCGGAGCGACCTGATCGAGATCCATCGACCGTGGTAGCTCATCGGGCTGTTGCCAAGAATGCATCTGTGCCGTACACTTGCCGTACGGAGATCGGAGGAGTCGCATGGCAACGGAGACGAAGAAACCACGACGGAGTGAGCGACTTGAGGTTCGTACGACACCTGAGGATCGCAGGCTGATCGATCGTGCCGTCGCGGAAACGGGCACCGATCTGACCGAGTTTGTGGTGTCGAATCTCACGACCGCTGCGCATCGCGTGCTGGCCGATCGGTCCGAGTTCGTACTTGACGCTTCCGCGCGCCAGCGTTGGGAAGCCGTCAACAATGCACCAGCGCGCCACCTGCCCGGCCTGGCCGCACTGTTCACTCGCCCTTCGCCTTTCGTCGACGAGTGAGCGGCAGCTACAACTCGCCACGAAGGCTGCGATCTCACGATGAGATCGAAGGTTTCGAGTGTCGCTCTGTCGAACAGACTGATTGGCTACAACGACATGCTCGACAAGCCGATGCCTCGGGCACCGCGGCGGTCATGGTCGTCGCTCCGGCAGTATCGAGTGAAGTGGTTGCGTACTACGCATGGTGCATGGCGAGTATCCGACTCGACGACACGCCAGAGCGAATGCGACGTGGCGCCGGCCGCTATCCGCAACCCGTGGTTCTACTGGCCAGGCTCGGCGTCTCGGTGGAGCATGAGGCGCGTGGCCTCGGTGCGGGTCTGCTTCGTGACGTCATTACGAGGGTGGGAGTGCTCGGCACCGAGATCGGTTGTCGTGGACTGTTGATCCACGCCGAGTCGCTCGAAGCCCGGAACTTCTACCGCCACCTCGTTCCAGAGTTCAAGTCCTCGCCAACCGATGAATTGCACATCGTTCTCCTCATGAAGGACCTTCGTCGCACGCTCGCCAAACCGCAGGACTAACCGCAACACATGTCGGAGCTACCGATCGATCCAGCGGTTGGTCTGAGTCACCGCCATGGGATTGGTTGCTGTCCACTCGTCGGGGGAGAGGATCCGGACCCGTTCCGCGAGGCGGGCCATAGCGTCAATCGTGCTCGGGTCGGAGAAAACCGGATTGGCGGAGTAGCCGATGTATGCGATCACCCCTGGCCGGGGTTCCCATGCCAGGGTGCCGCTGCCACCGCTAACGTTGGAGACGGCCGATGGTCGACCGGCCACCAGCGGACCTGGCTGAAATCCCGCCTCAAAGAGCGCGTCCTCGAAGCCGGGGCTGAAGGTTAGGCCGGTGTAGCACAAACCTTGCGTATCGATTTCGCCGAGGTCAGCGCAGCCGTAGCGGGCCTCGCGAACCGTCGATGGTGACCAGCTTCCGGATGCGACCACGGAGAACTTAGGCAACGATGACAATGCGACTACCAGGCGAGCGTCGACGACCTGTGTGGCGTCGCTGATACCGCTGATCTCTGCCGCAGTAAGTCCGACTGCTCGCACCCGTAGTGTGCCACCTTCTCGCGCAATCAATTGTTCGGTCACCCCCGACGCCTCGATGGTTTCAGGCCTCACCACAACCGTGGCGACAACTTTTGGCAGGTAGGTAACTACCGCAGTCCGTTGAATCATCGAGCCATCCTTCGCCCGGACGACGAGTGAGTATGGGCCGCCCGCGGCATCGGGGTCTCTTCGATCAAGGGTGAAGGCCTTATAAGAGGCAGTGCCTTTCGCGTCGCTGATCACCATGCCGCCTAGTGAGGCCTCGGTCACTTCTGATTGCGGACTCGTTCGAATCTTGGAGCTGTTACTCGAACTGACGGTCAGCGCGCCACCGACGAAGACCAGCAGAGCCGCTGCTGACAACGCGACGTTGCGGGTCTTGGTGTGTCGTTGTTGCCGGTCGGCGCGGCGGTACACGTCGTCGAGGTCACCTTTGGGCTGTACTCGGTCGGCCTCACGAATGAGGAGCTCGCGTAGATCATTCATCGTTCAACCTCCGTTTGTAGACGAGCGAGTGCTCGATGCAATGACGACTTGACCGTGCCTGGTCGTATACCGAGCGCTTCGGCGATGTCGGCTTCCGGTAAGTCCAGGTAGAACCGCAACACCACGACCGCACGTTGCCGATCGGGTAGGCGTCGAAGCGATGCCATCAGCTCGGGCATCGGCTCCTCGGCCGTCACCGTTTGACGGGCCAGCCGCGGCGCAAGCCGTCGGGCCGTACCGAGCCGTCTGCGTTCGTTGCTGCAGGCGTTGACGACCGCCACTCGAAGCCAAGCCTGCGGCACATCGATCCGATCGAAGCGATTGTGCAGCTTGGCGAACGCCTCCTGAACGATGTCTTCGGCCACCATTGATGAGCTGGTCAACAGAGATGCCAAGCGAACGAGATGGTCATACTGCGATGCGTACAGCGACGCGAATGTCTCCGTCTCCTCAGCCATCTCGACGGCCAGCGGTTCGGTCACGTCTCTTTGACACCCCAGGTGAGCAAATCGTTCCCTCCGTTGTCGCAAGCGAACTCTATTCCGACGGGGGTTCGCTATCGTCAGACCGTGAATGCTGACGGGGAACTCAAGCAGCTGTTGTATCTACCGCCGTTTGGGCCGTTGTGTGATCCGAGACTGCTGGCCGATATCGCTGCGGAGGCTGAAGCTGCAGGGTGGGATGGGATCTTCCTGTGGGATCACGTGCTGCGTCGACGGGAAGAGGTGATCGATATTGCCGATCCGTGGGTGTGCCTATCGGCCATGGCAATGACCACGTCGACGATCCGCATTGGCCCGCTCGTGACGCCGCTCACGAGGCGTCGTCCGATCAAGTTGGCGCGCGAGATCGTGACGCTCGATCACCTCAGCCTCGGTCGGCTCACCATGGGCTTCGGCCTCGGAGTTGATACCGGCGGCGAGCTGACCCGCTTCGGCGAGGAGGCCGACCAACGCATCCGGGCCGACCGCCTTGATGAGGGTTTGACCATCCTCGACCAACTGCTCGTCGCTGGTCACGCTGACTTCCACGGCGAACACTTTCAGGTGGACGATGTGATGTTCGGACCGCGTCCCGTGCAACAACCGCGACCGCCCTACTGGTTCGCCATTCGCGGCACCGCGCAACGTCCGGCCCGTCGGGCCGCGAAGTACGAAGGCTTGATCCCGATCGAGATGGACGTCGATGCCATCAAACGCCTCCTCGGTGTCATTGGCGAACTTCGCGGATCGCTCGACGGTTTCGATGTCGTTGTGTCCGACACCGAAGGCATCGGTCCCGACGCATCCGAAGCCGAAATGGTGGCCGCTGGCGCAACCTGGATCACGCGTCGAGTACCCGTCGGTGCGACTGCGAGCGATGTGCGCGAACTGATCAAACGCACAGCACGTGGTTAGTCGCGCATGTTTTCGAACTGAAGGGGTATCTCGAGATCGGTATTCTTCAACAGGGTCATGACGGCTTGCAGATCGTCACGCTTCTTGCTGGTGACCCGGATCTGATCGCCCTGGGTAGATGACGACACGCCCTTCGGGCCTCTTTCCTTGATCAGGCGGTTGATCTCACGAGCCTTGTCCGAACCAATGCCGACATTTACCGTCACGACCTGGCGCACGGACGCGCCACTCGCCTCCTCGAACTTGCCCCAGTCGATGCCCTTGAGCGACATGCCCCGCTTCACGAAGCGCTCCTCCAACAACACTCGAATGGCGCGGGCGCGATCCTCCGATGCGGTGCGAATGGTGAGCACAAGGTCCTTGTCCTCAATGGACGAATCGGTGCCCTTGAAGTCGTAACGAGTCTCGATCTCGCGGCGGGCCTGGTCGAGTGCGTTGCGCAGTTCTTGCTTATCTACTTCGGAAACAATGTCAAAGGTCGGCATGAAGGAGAGCGTAATGGCTTGAGTCCAGATGCCGTTGCACCGCTATGATGCCACACGCACATATGGGTCGGTGCCCGAGTGGCCAATGGGAGCGGGCTGTAAACCCGCCGGCTTACGCCTACGGAGGTTCAAATCCTTCTCGGCCCACAACTGCAGATCGGCCCGGCGAACGTCACGTTTGCCGGGCCGTTCCCGTTGTTCAGGCATCCTGACCCGTTGCTCACTCTTGGCGTTCTTCAGGTGACACGGAGAGAGTCTTGACGCTCACTGAAGGGGGACCATCACTTTGAGCGTTACCGTGGCCTCATTCAATCCGATGAGGAGTCCGGCGTGTCACGACCGCGAGAGCAAGGCAGTCGAATGCGGGTCCCACGCCGTCATTCCGTACGCCCGGTCACGCTGCTGATCTCGGTCACCTTCGTCCTCAGCTTGATCGGGAACGATCAGATCAGTCGGGCCGGAAGTGCGGTGCCTACGTGGATCTTCGTCGCGTCGTTGTGCACCCTGCCGATGTTGTCGATTCTGCTGTGCCAGCGTCGAGCAAAGCGAGACGCCGAACACCGGATCAGTTGGCACCTGCTCAGTGGTGCCATTATCGCCGCCGCTTCCGCACTGGTCGTGCGAGGGGTTTTGGCATCCGGCGCGTTCCCGTCTCTGTCGGGGCAAGTCGATGTCGGGCCGTTTTCGGCCGGGTCGATACCTTTTGCCGACATTCTCGGGTTGTCGTTCTACCCTCTGGCCGCGCTCGCGCTCGCTCGGTTCATTCGGGCCGAACGCTCCGACGGCGCAAGCAACGGCTGGGCGGACGCGGTGGTGTGCGGGATTGGCGCACTGGCACTCATCAGTTTTCTGGGACTTGATCCGGCAACGGCAAATATGCGTGGCGGCAAGCTGACGAACGTCCTTCCGCTCATCTATCCGGTCTGTGACGTCTTCCTGTTGGTCCTCGTCATGGGTGGGCTGCAGGCATGGCGGCACAGTCGATCGGGCAAGTATCTCGTCGCAGCGGTGGGCTGTAGCTTCGTATCCGACACGGCCAACCTCTTCTTCAACACCGACAGCAGCAATGTGTTCGCCGATCGCGTCACCTATTTGTGGCTGGTCTCGGCCGCACTTCTCGCGCTAATCGCGGTGGAGCCCACGCCGGCCACTGAGCGCACCGGCGCCAACGTCTCGCTCGGCGTGCCCTTCGCGTTTGCCATGACCTCGGTGATGCTGCTCATTCTTGATCGATTCCGGGCTGTGCATCCGATCGCACTCGTGCTGAGCGGTGCCACCCTTGCGGCGGCAGCAGTGCGCGCATCGATGGCCTTCCAGGAACTCCGCACGCTCACGCAGACTCGTCGTGAGGCTCGCACCGATGAACTCACGCAGCTGCCCAACCGCCGCTCGTTCTCCGAGATGATCGGACGAACAGTTGCCGGTCCTACGTTCGATCGATCTCCAGTCGCCGTGTTGATGGTGGACCTCGATGGCTTCAAAGTCATCAATGACACGCTTGGGCACCACACGGGTGACGAGCTGCTGCGCGAGGTGGCTCGTCGCTTCACCGCCACATTGGCGCCTGGCGACATGCTGGCCCGCTTGGGCGGCGACGAGTTTGGCATCGTGGTGCAGCCACGCGAGGAACCGGGTTGGGCGCTCGCTGCGGGTAACCGTCTGGTCGAGTCGTTGCAGGACCGAATGGAACTTGATGGCGTGCCCATCCAGGTGCGCGCCAGCGTCGGCGCGTCGCTTTACCCCGATCACGGTGACACGCCTTCGTTGCTGTTGCAACGAGCTGACGTGGCCATGTACGAGGCCAAACGCAACGGTGGCGGCGTGCGGTTCTACAGCCAGAGTTTCGACCGCAACAGCCGCGAGCAGCTTGAGCATCTCGAAGAACTTCGCAACGCCATCGACCTCAATCAACTCGTGCTCTATTTCCAACCGAAGGTTCGTTTCGTCGACGGCACCTTGACCGGTGTGGAAGCGCTGGTCCGTTGGGAGCACCCGACCAGGGGTTTGCTCAGCCCGGCCGAGTTCCTGCCCCTCGCAACCGAGGGTGGCCTCCTGCCGCAGCTCACTCGCAAGGTGCTGGCCATAGCGGTCGAACAGGCGGGCCGCTGGCACCTGGAGGGGCAGTCGCTCGGTATTTCGGTAAATGTTGGCACCGTTGACGTGGTGGACGCGACCTTCCCGAACTTTGTCGAAGAAGTGCTCGCTCGAAATCAGCTGCCGGCTGCGTTGTTGACCATCGAAATCACCGAGGACTCTGTCATCGAAGATCCGGTGCGCACCGCCCAGATCGTTGCTCGTTTGCGACAGCTCGGCACCAAGGTCTCGATCGACGATTTCGGCGCCGGGTACGCATCTCTTTCATTGCTGCGTGAACTCGACCTCGATGAGTTGAAGCTCGACAAATCGCTGGTGGACGAGGTGGACACCTCGAGCCGTCAGAAGGCGCTGGTCCGTGCCGCAGTTGGCCTCGCCCATGCACTCGGTCTGAGCCTTGTGGCCGAAGGGGTCGAGTCAGCCGACGCCTGGCGCGAACTGCAGTTACTCGACTGCGACGTGGCGCAGGGATACCTGGTCAGCCGCCCGCTGTCGGCCGTTGACCTGCAGGCCTGGCTCGAAGCGCAGCGTCGCCGCCTGCCGACCAATCGCCCCTTACTGCCGTCGCCGCGCCCGATGGTCGCTCCGGTGACCAACCCAACCTACGTACCTGCACTGCGCCGTCGTCCACGGACACTTCCCGCCCAGGCGTGGGCAGCTCATCCACCCGAAAGTCTTCCCGCACCCGTCGCCACAAGAACGGCCAGCTAACGATCTAGCCGGTCGTCGTGGTTCGTTCGTGGAGGACGCATTGCATAACCGCGACATCGAGCCATCGGCCGAACTTCCGGCCGACCTCGCGCTCGATGCCGACCAGCCCGAAGCCGCAGGCAGCATGCAGCCCTCGTGACGCGACGCCCGATGCCTCAATGCGAGCCATGACCGCATGGAATCCGTGGGCCTCGGCCACGTTTAGCACCTCGGTTACCAGTAACCGACCAATGCCGCGCCCTTGGGCGTTGCGGCTTACATAGACCGAATCCTCAACGCTGGTGCGGTATGCGGCGCGCTCCTTATAGGGGGACAACGACGCGAAGCCGAGCACGGTGCCGTCGTCATCCTGGGCGACCAGCGCACTGAACGCCCCGGAGCGGGCGGTCAGCCATCCTTCCTGCTCATCGAGTGAGCGCGGCACCAGATCGAA
This sequence comes from Actinomycetes bacterium, assembly GCA_031360915.1. Lineage (GTDB taxonomy): Bacteria > Actinomycetota > Acidimicrobiia > Acidimicrobiales > Ilumatobacteraceae > JANMCE01. The sequence goes on from JANMCE010000135.1 coordinate 7,197, forward strand.
CGTGGCCGTCGTGTGCAAAACCTCGTGGTTGTACATGGAGCGGATTGCTTCGGCGTCGGCAAGGATCGCTGGCCGCACTCGCATGAACGCCCACCGTATAGGTTCCCACGGTGCCGTCCACAAACGGCTTGGGCAAATCGCCCGGTTCCTTGCTACTGTTTATCCCTTGTGACGCGGCACCGCCGCGCCCGCCCTCTTAGCTCAGTAGGTAGAGCAACGCCATGGTAAGGCGTAGGTCGTCGGTTCGACTCCGACAGAGGGCTCGAGCACCGGTCCGCCGGGCGCCCTGGCGGCGTAGCTCAGTTGGTTAGAGCACACGGCTCATAATCGTGTGGTCATCGGTTCGAATCCGATCGCCGCTACCAATCCTCCCGTACCAGCATCGCCCGTCCCAAGGAGTACATCATGAGCAAGGCCAAGTTCGAACGTAACAAGCCGCACGTCAATATCGGCACCATGGGTCATATCGATCATGGTAAGACCACTCTTACTGCTGCGATCTCCAAGACGCTTGCTGGTAAGGGTCTTGCCCAGTTCACGGCGTT
>JANMCE010000137.1:0-4397 GCA_031360915.1 Actinomycetes bacterium
GGGCGCTGGGCGCTGGACACCGAGGTTGCCGAGTGCCGAGCCCGCCACGGCGACGATGTGTCCGTTGCAGTCGTGTGGTGCGGCGATCCACAGCTCCGGCCGCCCGCCCCTGCCGACGCGGCGTACGCCCCGTTGCCCGAACGGTGGGAGTTGCTTCTTGCCTGCAAACCATCCTCCAGCCTGCTTCGGATCGCAACCGAGTTTGCTGTTGACGCGTTGCGAACGGCAGGTATGGGCGACGTTGTCGTCGACTTTCCACGCCATGGAGCCGAATTTCCGCTTCGCCTCCCCGGAGGCGCCGCCATTGACGAGCCGACCCGGAGAGCTGTGGCCTCCGCTCTGCACTCGGGGCGTGCATCCGATGCACCACCGGAACCATGGCGGAGCCCGGCCGCGTTTCGAGCATGGCTTGCCCCTCGCTATGCAGCCAACCTCCGAGCTTCACCGCTCGGCAGCCTCGAGAGGCTCGACTCACCCCGGGCCAGTCAAGTGGAGCTCGACCGAGCGATCGCGTCAGCAACAGCGAGCGAGGAGACCGTCGACTTACGACCATCCGGACTGACAGCGGACTGTCTGACTGTGCTTGAGCCTCTTCGACACGACGGATTCAACCTCGTCGGCTACCTCACTCTGGAGATGAGTCTCGGCGATGTCGCTCGCCGCCTTGGCAACGCGACCGACGCCCGCGGTGTCGCCGTGGCGAGAATCGCCCACCTTCGTGCGGCGAGCCCGATGCTGGACCCAGTTCCGTGCATCGACCAAGAGGTTCGGTTCGACACGACCGTTGCCGTCATTACTGCGGATCAGTTCAATTTTTTTGCCGAGGACTACCCGACCCTCTTCAGACGAAGCAGCAAGATGATCGGTTACTGGTTCTGGGAACTTGAACACATTCCTCAGCCCATGATCGACGCGATGCGCCTGGTGGACGAGATCTGGGCGGGCTCGCGCTTCGTCACTCAGAACTTCGCCGCCGTCACAAACAAGCCTGTTCGATACGTACCGGTCGCTGTTCCGAAGCCGGAGCCGTCGACCAAAGATAGAGCTAAATTTCCGAGGCTGCACGGCATCGATGGTCGACCACTGTTTCTCGTTGTATTCGACTACTTCAGCATCATGGAACGAAAGAACCCAATCGGGGCGATCGAGGCGTTTCGCAAGGCATTTGAACCGGACGAAGGTCCTGTCCTCGTCGTTAAGTCGATGAATGCCGACGGCTGTGCTCCGCAACTTGAACGAGTTCGGGCGAGCGCAGCCGGACGGTCTGACATCATTCTTTGGGACGAGCATCTCAGTCGCCCGGATCAGATGGCACTCATCAAGTCAGCCGATTGCCTTGTCTCCCTACACCGCAGCGAGGGGCTCGGCCTTCACCTCGCGGAAGCTATGTGGCTTGGCACCCCAACCATCGCTACGCGCTACTCAGGGAACCTCGACTTTCAAGATGACGAATGCGCGCTGTTGGTGAACGCGACGCTAACGCCAATCCGCCACGGACAGGGGGTGTACCCCGAGACTGCTAGCTGGGCCAACCCCGACCTCGATGAAGCAGCCGGATTCATGCGTCGCATCGCTTCCGACGATCACCTGCGTCGCTCGCTGTCGACCGCGGGCCTCGTGCGTATGGAGAACCAGCCAAGCCCCAAGGAGACAGGCGCCGCCATCGCTGCAGCTCTCGGCATCCGTCGGTAAGGCAGAATGGTTTCAATGTCTCGACTCCGCGCTCATCTCGGGTGGTTGCTCCGCGGCCATATTCAAGTTACTGATGCCCTCGAAAGCCTCAGCCGTGACCTACGAGAACTTCAGCACAAGGTTGGTGAACTCGACCACGCCATAGCGGCTATGCCGAAGCAAGTTGAAATCAGCCGCATATCCACGGAGCTAGCGATCAGCAACGCCGCGCAGCTCAAGCATCTGCAGGCGACCCGTGACGCTTGTGACCGAGCCACCGATGATCTCGCCGAAAGAATCGCCGCGATTCACGAGCGATTGCCGTAGCGGCTGGCCTCGTCGTAAGCCGGTGGCAATTCGGCGAGAGCAACCAGGGTGGTACATCAATACCTACGCGGACGCACTTCCTGTGATCTGTCGACTGGCATTGGCCATCTTCTTCGCCCGCCAACTTCCGACGGCGAGAAAGATGACTGCGATCGCAGATGCCAACCAACTAAGCCGAGCATGGGGCGGCGCGAAGTCGAAGACTACGGTGCTCGTGCCCTGCGGAAGATTTACGGTCTGGTAGCGATCATCGACAACACCGACGGCCGAAGCCTCTCCATTCACAGTGGCCGACCATCCCGCCATCGCGAGTTCCGAACGACGCATCACTGATGGGGCCGCGCAACTGGCGGTGACTCGATCCCGGCCGCTGTAGCCAAGCTCGCAGCCCGCAGCGCTGAAATAAGGCGCAGGATTTCGCAACTCGTAGATATCCCCGATGTCGTTTTGGAAGACCAGACTTACCGGCAGCATCGCCTTGTCGACTCGCTCGCTCATTCCCTTACCCAACACGAGGTATTTGACGCCAGCGTCGAGATAACCGGCCGTGTGCGAGGCGAATGCGGCGAACCCGTCGGGCCCATTGGGGTCAAGCGGCGAGAAGCCCGTGAGTAGCTGCGGGCTGCTGTTCGGGTTCAAGTCCCGGGCGGCAAATCGGTCCCAGGCAGCCGGGGTCGGCAGATCGTTCACGTTGAGTTGGGCGATGCTCAGATAACTCCCGTAGTTCGGCGTGATGGGTCCGAGTGAAAAGAAGCGCTGCGTTCCGAGGTTCTCCCGCAAGAAACGCACCGCCGAACGATCAAGTCGAACGTTACGAGGCGCAGACACCTGTGGGACCATGAAGAGAAGGCACGCCTCGGTCACGAGCACGATCCCGGCCGCGATGATCGCTGCGTTGTTTCGGTGGGTACGAATGGCAAGAACGAGCACCACGCCCGCCAACAGGACGGCGGCGCCAACCGACGCGACGGCTACCGGGTGGCGCATCGGAACGTCGGTCAGCAACCGCACTGCGCCACGTGCCTGCATCGCGAAACTCCCCAAAATTGCAAGCGATACCAGTGCCGTCGCGCCGAAAGCCAGCCTCGAGCCTGCGACGCGATAGAAGCCCTGAAGCCCGAACGCCACCAGGATCACGGTCGCGAAGGAGAGCGCCGGCGACGAATACCTGTAGAAGGCGGTCTGATCTATGCCCGGAACGAGATTCCACGCCTTGGCCAGCAGGTGTGAAATCCCGAAGATCCGCAGAACGACCGCTAGCCAAAAGATGGTCAGGGCAATCTTGGCCCGTCGCCATTCCCGACCTCGCAGGCCGAGGATTGCCATGACGAATGGGGTGGCACCGAGGTAACCACCGACACTGCCCCAGAAATTTTGGGATTCGGGTGCAAAGGATCCGAAGATGGTCCCGGCGGCGTAGGGAAATGCAAGGGTGAACATGTAGGCCGAATCGAGGTGGACCTCTGACAGCGCCCCGCTGTGACCGCCCACGTTGGCCTCATTCAGGAAGGCAGTAAACGCGACGATGACGGGAGCGGCAACCGCGGCACCGAGCACCACCCCTGCGACAAGCTTCCTGGCAAAGGCAAGCAAACTCTCGCGACCGACGTCGAAAGACCGCACGACGCACCAGAGTGCAACGAGCAGGCCATCAATGAATGCGACTTCGGGGAACCCGGCGAGAAGCGAAAGAGCCAACCCGAACGACAGGGCCACCAGCCCTCCTCGGCGTTGGGCCTTCGCGTGAGCAAACGCGTTCTCGACACCAAGGAGGATGACCGGCAGGAAGGCAACCGGAGCGAACACAGCATTCGTCAGCCAAGCATGCGTGCCGTTGAGCGCGAAGAGTGCACTAGCCACTAGCGCCGGAATTCGCTGCAACCCAAGTCGGCGGATGAACAGAAACGTGGCGAGTCCAGCGATGATCTCAAGCACGACATGCAGGTACAACAGACCGTTGCGGAACAGCAGTAACAGCACAAACGGCGAGAACGCACCCGACTGCATCTCTCCGGCGAGGGGCGCACCAAGCCCCTCGAAATGATTCCAATAGGGCACCCGCCCATGCGTCCAACTGACCGCCGCCGCTCGGCCGAGGGCCTCAGCCGTGAAGCCGTCATTCGGGTCAATCGTGTGCCTGCCTCGTGTCGACGAGGCGTCTTGATGGGTAATGAGGCCAACCCGGTTGTCATACGGCACGGTGTCGACAATTCCCAGCAAGGGCATTGCGTTTGCCAGCAGAACTATCCCGATGACTGCGAGGAAACACCATCGATCACTTTGCGAGAATCGACCACGACCAAGGCGACCCTTGTCGACGGCCCCGTCTGGTAGCAACGGCGCTTCACTCATCGAACGAGGCTAGCGGTCTGCGGGAACAGGCCAATGGCAATCTCCGT
>JANMCE010000156.1:0-2341 GCA_031360915.1 Actinomycetes bacterium
CAAAAGGGCGCCGGCGGCTCGATGGACGGCATGACGCCCGAAGAACTGATGGCCATGCTGTATCAGGCCCTTATGAACGGTGACGACGCCATGATGCGTGCGCTGGCCCGTCAGGCCGTGTCGAAGTTTGCGGGCATGGAGCCCGGACGTCCCGTCGGTGGCACGTACTACCTGTATCGCACGCTGCGGAACCTTGATCTCGACAACATGCTCGACAAGTTGATGGACGCGCAGAAAGAGCAGCTCGGTGGCGAGATGACGCCACTCGAAGAACGGCTGGAGAAAGACGAGTTCGACGACCGCATCGAGAAGTTCAAGAAGGAAATCGAAGCCGAAATCCGACGTCGCCTCGTGGCCGACCGTGGTGCGGAGGCAATGGCCAAGACGCTGCGCAAGCCGCTGCCCGAAGACGTCGACTTCATGCACGCCAGTCGTGACGAGATGGGCAATCTGAAGAAGGCGCTCGGCCCGCTCACCCGCAAGCTGCAGGCTCGCTTGGCCCGCAAGCGCAAGCACGAACGCCGCGGTCCGCTCGACTTCCGCTCCACCGTTCGTCACTCACTCTCGTACGGCGGGGTGCCAGCTGATCCGAAGTTCAAGTATCCGCGTCCGTCGAAGCCCGAGCTGATGGTGGTGGCCGACATTTCCGGGTCCGTCGCTGCGTTCGCCCGCTTCACCCTGATGCTCGTCTACGCCATCCAGAACCAGTTCTCGAAGGTGCGCAGCTTCGTGTTCATCGACGGCATCGACGAGGTCACCGACTACTTCAAGGGTGTCGATGACGTTACCGAAGCCGTGCATCGCGTCAACACTGAAGCCGATGTGGTCTGGGTCGACGGCCATAGTGATTACGGCCACGCGTTTGAAGTGTTCTGGGAGAAGTGGGGCCAGCAGATCGGCCCCAAGACCACCGTGCTGCTGCTGGGTGATGCTCGCAACAACTATCACGCCAGCCAAAGCTGGGTCGTAAAAGAAATCCGAGCCAAGGCCCGTCACGTGTACTGGCTCAACCCCGAGCCCAAGAGTTACTGGAACACCGGCGACTCCATCGTTGGCGAGTACGGAACCCACACCGACGGCGTCTACGAATGCCGCAACCTCCGCCAACTCGAAGGCTTCGTCGAAAAACTCGCCTGACTCGGGCGTTCTGGCACCGCTGAAAGCTGTCAGGCGACGTTGAGCGGTGCCGGTTCGGGCTTTGAAAGTACGATCACGGGGTGACTCGGTTGATCTTTGTGCGGCACGGTGAATCGAATGTGACGGTCGAGCGCATTATTGGTGGGCCGGTGAGTTGTACCGGGCTTTCGCCGCTTGGTCGCCAGCAAGCTGCCTCGCTCGGCAAGCGTTGGGCCGAGACGGGCGAGATCCAGGCCGATGTGCTGATTGCGTCGGAGTATCCGCGGGCGATCGAAACGGCAACGTATCTGTCTGCGGCCCTCGGCGCTTTACCCGTCGTGCAGGTGCACGACGTAGGAGAGCACTTCCCCGGACCGGTGTGCGATGGCATGACGTATGAGGACTACGTCGACCAGTTCGGTGGCGAGAGTTGGGAGGCCAACCCGTATGAGCGCGGCTTTCCCGGTGGCGAAACCTTGGCCGTCTTTCAGCACCGCATCGCCACCGCCATTGCCGCCCTCACGACCGAGCACAAAGACAAGACGGTCGTCATCGTCTGCCATGGCGGCGTGATCGACCGGGCGGTGCGACTGCTGTTGCACTCGCCCCCGAACGGGCTGTTCGAGATCGGCACGCTGAACACATCGATCACCGAGTTTCTGAACGTGCGGGACAACACCTGGCGTCTCATTCGGTATAACGATGCCGCGCATCTTGCGGGTCTCCCGAAGGTGACGCCAAAGGCGATCGCCGAGAAGCCCAATGCCGAGTTGATGGAGCTTCGCCCGGTCGATGCCGGAAATGTCGATGCTGTCAGCACACTCAAGCCGGCACGACCTGCACCGTGGACGAATGAGCCCTCGCCGTCCGTGCAGCGGGCCCTGCTCAGTGCGCACCTGAGCCCCTGGACCACGTTGGAACGAGCGGCGTATATCGATGGCAAAGTCGTCGGCTTCGTGGTCCTTGCCACGCCCGAAACGCGCACCGATCGACCCTTCGACGGCTGGTATCTGTGGCGCTTTGGCATCGAGCAAACGCGTCAGCGGCGAGGCTACGGCCGCCGTCTCGTGCAGCTCGTCTGCACACTCGTTCGCCAACAACAGCCCGATGGTGCAGAACTGTTCACGAGCTGGGTGCCAGGTTCCGACACCGGTGCGTTCCTGCAACAATTCGGATTCGAGCCGACGGGTGACACCTACAACGGCGAGGTCGTCGGCCGTCTCGC
>JANMCE010000253.1:0-24570 GCA_031360915.1 Actinomycetes bacterium
GCGTCCTGCAGGTAGCCCGGCAGTTTCGCAGCCCACCGCTGCGACAACGGCCCGACATGCGTGCGAACCGCCAAGCCGGTCGGGTCGATTCGAGCCATCCCAAATGACACCAACCGAGCCACCGAACGCGCCGCCAACGCAATGTGATCGTCATGGCCAAGCCCGAACGTCAACGCCGAATAGGAGGCTCAAGGCCGAAATGGTCGTACTCGGAAAAGCAGTTCGGGCCGATTCGTTCGCCATTGTTCAGGGTGCGTAGGTGCCTGTACTACTGCCTGTCACCTTCGAGCCGCTTTCCTGGGAGGCTCTTGATGCCTCTGACCAGGGGTTATATCGTGGAGCTTAGGGGAATTGAACCCCTGACCTCTTCCATGCCATGGAAGCGCTCTACCAACTGAGCTAAAGCCCCGTAACTACGGCTCGGAGAGCTTACCACCGAGCCGCTGGACGGCGAAAACCAATTCAGCCGGTGTAGTGGGCATCGGCCAGCGTGAGCGCCTCATCGATGATGGCCAGGCCTTCCTGCACATCTTCCACTGGCGAGTTGCACGGCGGCACCACGTGCATGCGATTGTGCCAGATGAACGGCCAGAGACCGGCAGCCTTGCAGGCGTTCGCTACCTCCATCATGGGGGCCATGGCCGGTCCGGCGCCGTTGAACGGCGTAAGCGGCTCACGGGTGGCGCGATCCTTCACAAGTTCGATAGCCCAGAACGTGGCGAGGCCGCGTACCTCGCCAACCGAGGGATGCTTAGCCATGATGGCGTTTAGGCCGGGGCCGATGACCTTGTCGCCGAGCATGGCTGAGTGTTCGTTGACGCCTTCTTCCTTGAACAGGTTGATGGAGGCAACGGCAACCGCGCAGGCCATGGGGTGACCGGAATAGGTGAGGCCACCAGGGAACGTTTTCTCCTTGAAGAAGTCGGCGATCTTGTCGCTAATGACGACGCCACCGAGCGGGAGGTAGCCGCTGTTCACACCCTTGGCGAACGTGATTAGATCGGGGCGAACGTTCCAGTGATCCATGGCGAACCAGTGTCCGCAACGACCGAAGCCGCTCATGACTTCATCGGCAATCAACACGATGCCGTGCTGATCGCACAGTGCGCGCACGCCTGCAAGGTAACCGGGCGGCGGGACGAGGATGCCGTTGGTGCCAACGACCGGTTCGAGGATGATGGCGGCGATGGTGTGAGCACCTTCCACCATGAGCACGTCTTCGAGATGCTTCAGGGCGCGCACGCCTTCCTCGGCTTCATCGGCGGAGAAGAACGCGGAGCGGTAGGCGAACGGTCCCCAGAAGTGCACCACGCTACCCATGCCCGGCTCGCTCGGCCAGCGGCGCGGGTCACCAGTGAGCGTGATGGCTCCGTTGGTACCGCCGTGGTAGCTGCGATAAGTGGACATCACTTTCGGGCGGCCGGTGGTCAGGCGAGCCATGCGGATAGCATTCTCGTTGGCCTCGGCACCACCGTTGGTGAAGAACACCATGTTGAGATCGGCCGGCGCGACCTCGGTGATCAGTCGAGCAGCCTCGCCCCGTGCATCGTTGGCGAACGACGGCGCAACTGTGCAGAGGCGGTCGGCTTGTTCCTTGATGGCGGCGATCAGCTTGGGGTGTTGGTGGCCAACGTTCAGGTTGACAAGCTGACTGGAAAAGTCAAGGTAGCGCTTGCCGTTCTCATCCCAAAAGCGGCTGCCTTCACCACCGGCGATCACGAGCGGCTTGAGAGCACCCTGTGCCGACCACGAGTGAAAGACGTGGGCACGATCATCAAGATATGCCTGGGTCGGCATCGTTTCAGTAGCGGTCATACCGATAGCCTATTGCGCCCGGTCACACCCTGCCGTGACGAGAGCGTTCAGGGTTGGGCGGGCGCCGAAATCGGTCCGGCGTTCACTGCATCGGCCGGCCAGGCCATCATCCGCTTGATGTGGTTATCGTGGCAGAAACACGGACACGATAGGTGTTGCTCGCAGCCGTTGTGGTTGGCACTCAAGCAATTGCCGGTGACGTTCATGGCGCTCTGGCCCGACCGGGCCACCTTGGGAATGCGATGGCGAGCAATCAGGTAGATCGCAAGCACATAGGCCGCAGCCATAACGACCTGCAGGGTCGGGATCCAGCTGGCGAAGGGCTGCAGGAAGGCTGCAACAACTTCCAACCCGAGGGCGATGGCGCAGAACGCCACCACCCTTCGAGCCGCGCTACGTGATGAGGTACTCCCGCCGTGCATTCCCGCCTGCTTTCCGTGGCTCCGCCGCCACTCCAAGCATTGTGTCGAAGGTCAACCCACCCGTCGAGAGGCCATTCGACCCGTTCTTCATACGACGATGTTCACCATGCGGCCGGGGACCACGATGACCTTCTTCGGCGTGGCGCCGGCCAGGGCTTCAATGACCTTGGCGTCGGCCATAGCGAGGCTCTCCACCGTTTTCGCGTCGGCGTCGGCATGCACGGTGATGCGACTGCGTACCTTGCCGTTGATCTGCACCGGGTACTCGATGGTGTTTTCCAACAGCAGCGCCGGGTCGGCGACGGGGAACGCAGCGTAGGTCAGCGACTGGGTGTGACCCAGCTTGGCCCACAGTTCCTCAGCCATGTGTGGGGCTAACGGCGACAGCATATGCACCAGCGGCACAGCGACTTCTCGCGGTGTGGCGGGCAGCGAGGTGAGCGAGTTGTTCAGCTCGATCAGCTTAGCGATGGCCGTGTTGAAGCGCAGTGCGTCCATGTCTTCGCTGACGCCATGGATTGTCTTGTGCACCAGCTTGCGCGTGGCATCATCGGCGGGCGTATCGACCACGGTGCACGCGCCGGTTTCCTCATCCACCAAGGCCCGCCACAGTCGCTGCAGGAAGCGCTGCATGCCGATGACATCACGCGTAGACCACGGGCGACTGGCGTCGAGCGGACCGGTGGACATCTCATACAGGCGGAACGTGTCGGCCCCATAGTTGTCGTACATGTCGTCGGGCGTAACCATGTTCTTCAGGCTCTTGCCCATCTTGCCGTACTCACGCTTCACCGGTCGATCGTTGTGAAAGAACTTCCCGTCGCGTTCGACGATCTCCTCGGCTTCCACGTAACTGCCGCGATCATCGGTGTAGGCATAGGCCTGGATGTAGCCCTGGTTGAACAGGCGGTGGAACGGTTCCTCACTCGACACGTGGCCCAGGTCATAGAGCACCTTGTGCCAGAAACGGCTGTACAGCAGGTGGAGTACGGCGTGCTCGACGCCACCGACATACAGGTCAACACCGCCGACATCGCCGGGGGAGCGCGGCCCCATCCAGTACTGCTCGTTGGCGGGGTCGATGAAGCGCTCGTCGTTGACCGGATCGATGTAGCGCATCTCGTACCAGCACGAGCCTGCCCACTGCGGCATCACGTTCAGGTCGCGGGTGTACGTCTTGGGGCCATCGCCCAGATCGAGTTCAACGCTCGTCCAGTGGGTGGCGCGAGCCAGAGGAATCTGCGGATCGGTGATCTCGTCGTTGGGGTCGATGGGTTCGGGGGCGTAGTCCTCCACGTCGGGCAGCAGCACGGGCAGCATGTCGTCGGGCAGCGCAATGGGGCCGTGCTCGTCCCACACAATGGGGAACGGCTCGCCCCAGTACCGCTGGCGGGCGAAACCCCAATCTCGCAGGCGATAGTTGATGGTGCCCTCGCCGTGACCGTGATGTTCCAACCAGGCGTTGGTGGCTTCCTTGGCCTCGGACACACTGGTGATGCCATTCAGGCTCAGCGTTTCGTTGGACGAGTTCACATAGGTGCCCTCGCCGACGTAGGCCTCGGGCCAGGTGTCGCAGATAGGGCTGCGCTCGGTGTCGTGGGATGTGAACCATGCATCGGGCGGCATCTGGGTAGCGATGATCGGCAGACCAAATTGGCGAGCGAACGCGAAGTCGCGCTCATCACCCGACGGCACGGCCATGATGGCGCCGGTGCCGTAGCCCATTAGCACGTAGTCGGCGATCCAGATGGGGATCTGCTTGCCCGTCACCGGGTTGGTGGCGGTGGATCCTGTGAACACGCCGGTCTTTTCGCGATCGGCTGCCGTGCGATCGAACTGGTCCTTCGTCGCGGCTTGTTTGCGGTACACCGCCACGGCGTCGAAGTGCGCGGCAGCGGTCAGTGCGTCGAGCATCGGATGCTCGGGCGACAGCACCATGAATGTCGCGCCAAACAGGGTGTCGGGTCGCGTCGTGAAGACATCGATCGGTCCGGCGTGACTGTCGAACCTGACCCGCGCTCCGGCGGAACGGCCGATCCAGTTGCGCTGCATCAGTTTGATCGGCTCGGGCCAATCCAGTCGATCGAGGTCGGCCAGGAGCCGATCGGCGTACGCGGTGATCCGCATCATCCACTGCTTCATGTTTCGCTTGAAAACAGGGAAGTTGCCGATGTCGCTCTTGCCGTCAGCGGTGACCTCTTCGTTGGCTAACACGGTGCCCATGCCCGGACACCAATTGACCGGAATCTCGGCCACGTACACCAGACGGTGCTCGTCGATCAGCAGGCGTTGTTCAACCTTCGACATCTCGGACCAAGGCTTGTTCGGCGTCCCGCGGCTGCCGTCGGCAAACGACGCGATCAGTTCGCTGATGGGGCGGGCCTTGCCGTGTGATGGGTCGAACCATGAGTTGTAGATCTGCAGGAAGATCCACTGCGTCCAACGGTAGAACGCTTCGTCGGTGGTGGACACGCTGCGACGATTGTCGTGGGCCAGACCGAGGCGACCCAGCTGGCGGCGCATGTTGGCCACGTTGTCTTCGGTGGTGACCCGAGGGTGCTGTCCGGTGCGAATGGCGTACTGCTCGGCCGGCAGCCCGAAGCTGTCGTAACCCAGCGTGTGCAGCACGTTGAAGCCGGTCTTACGCTTGTATCGGGCGTAGACATCGGTGCCGATGTAGCCCAGCGGATGCCCGACGTGCAGCCCCGTTCCCGACGGATACGGGAACATGTCCATGATGAACAGCTTGTTGTCTGCCACCGGTCCCGCCAGCGCCCCGGCGGGGTTCGGCGCGTTGAACGTTCCGTCGGCTTCCCAGCGCTGTTGCCAGCGCAGCTCGATGTCTGCCGCCAACGCAGCGGTGTAGCGGAACGGGGGAACGTCATCAGCGGCCATATCGTTTGTCTACGCTAGTGTCCCGCCCCTTCCCAGGCCGGAACGTTCTTTCTGCGACAATGGGCACCCGTGAGCCCGTTGCCTGTCGTCACCCACCTCCAGCAGTCCGCTGATCGGGCGGGCAGGGGCGTGGTGTTCATCAACGGGGCCGACCATGTTCGAGTCGGTTGGAACGAAGTGCACCACGATGCCCGTACCGTTGGCGCCGCGTTGCAGGCCAGAGGTGTTCAGGTGGGGGATCACGTCGCCATTCTCGGGCCAACCTCCCGTGCGTTGGTGACGGCAATTCAGGGCTGCTGGTTGGCGGGTGCGGCGTCGATGGTGCTACCGCTGCCGATGCGGATGGGTTCGCTGGATGAGTTCGTGACCCAAACCCGCTCGCGCATTCGTCACGGCGACGCGCAGCTGTTGCTCATAGATGAGACGCTGGCGCCGTTCTACCCGGTGGAGCCCGGTGACCCGCCGGTGGTGTTCCTGACCGACATCATCGGCGGCTCCGACGACGTGGTCATCCCAGTGCCCGACCCCGAGCGATTGTTGATTTTACAATATACGAGCGGCTCCACCAGCGAGCCGAAAGGTGTCATGATTCCCGATCGTGTGCTCGGCGCGAACTTGCACGCACTGGTGACGGCCGCAGAGATTCGTATCGACGAGGACGTCGTCGTGTCGTGGCTGCCGCTCTATCACGACATGGGTTTGGTCGGAACGCTCTCCACCCCAATGGTCTACGGCATCGATCTGGTGCAGGCCGCGCCGCAGGACTTCCTGGCCCACCCCGGTAACTGGATGCGGTGGCTTTCCGACTACCGGGGGAGTGTCACCGCCGGTCCAAACTTTTCGTGGGTGCTGGCGGCCCGGGCGCTGCGTCGCATGGAAGGTCTCGACCTGTCGCATATGCGCATGGCCCTCTCGGGTGCAGAGCCGGTCGATCCCGATGCGGTCGAGGGCTTCGTGCGGGAGGCATCAAAGTTCGGTTTCCCGGCCGGAGCGGTGTTCCCTGCTTTCGGTATGGCCGAGGTCGGTATTGCTGGCACGTTTCCACCAATCGGGCGCGGCATGGTCTGCGACTCGGTCGACCGTCAGGTACTGGAGCGTGATCGCATTGCAGTACCGCGCCAACGGGTCGATGGTGACGAAGACACCTCGGTCCGGCGCCTGCCGCACCTTGGCTTCGCCGTGCCCGGCCTTGAGATCCGCATCTGCCTACCCAACTCCAGCGACGTGCTGCCCGACCGCCATGTCGGTGAGCTGCAGATTCGCGGCACATCGGTCACACCCGGCTACTACAAGCGTCCCGAAGCAACGGCCGCGCTCTTTCGCGACGGCTGGTTGTGCACCGGGGATCTGGCGTACCTGGTTGATGGTGAGTTGGTGATGTGCGGCCGCATTAAGGACGTGATCATCGTCGGTGGTCGCAACGTGTTCCCCGAAGACATCGAACGCGCCGTCAACGTGCTCGAAGGCGTGCGCGCCGGCAACGTGATCGCATTCGGTGTCGATGGATACAAGGGCAAGGAAACCGTCATCGTGGTGGCCGAAGTGAAGACCGATGACCTCGACGCCGTACGCGAGTTGATCCACCACCGCACCATCGAAGTCTGCGGTCTACCGCCCCGCGACATCATGCTCGTCCGGCCAAGCACGCTGCCGAAAACCTCCAGCGGCAAGTTGCAGCGCGGCCTGTGCAAACAGCTCTACCTCGACGAGTGCCTGCAGCTGGCCTAGCACAGGACGTGCATTCCTAAAGGTGTATATCGGTTTGATACAGATTGTGCATTGTCGACCTCCGGTATATACTTTGAGTATGAAGCGCACAGTCGTCGAACTCGATGAGGACCTCCTTGCGGAGGCGACTGAGATTTTGAAAGCGGTCTCGATGAAGGAGGCTGTGAATGAGGCCCTTCGATTCGTAGTGACCGAGAAGCGACGCCGCCAGGCTGAGGCGATCGAATCCCTAAGCGACTGGTTCGCCAAGAACCCGTTCGACAAGGACGACGCGTGGCGGTAACCGACGCCTATGTGCTCGACACCAGCGCAATTACGAACCAACGTCTCGCCCCACAGCGGCTTACCGACGTCGGCCGCCGGTCGTCTCTGTGGCTTCCGCGCGTGGCTTGGCTCGAGATTCGATACTCGGCGGCAAGCGTCGCCGACATGGCCCGTCTTGATGCGGCCCTTGCAGGTTTCACCATTGTCGATGTCGAGTCGGCAGACTTTCAGGTCGCGGGCCGACTCCAGACCGCGCTCGCAGCGGCCGGCCTAAAGGGGCGCAAAGTCAACGATCTGCTCGTCGCCGCGGTTGCGATACGACTCGACGCGCCGGTCCTTCATTACGACCACGACTTCGCCCACATCGCGTCGGTCGAGCCGGCATTCGCTCACGAATGGTTGACGCCACCTCCGTCGACGTAATCACTTCCCGATACGACTCGACGCTCTGGATGTGCAGGAATCTGTAGGCGCGCATGGCTGTAGGACAACCTCACGCGCCTACAGAGACCGAAACGACAAGACCCTGCAGCTGGCTTAGCTCAGAGAAGCGGCGAGGGCGTCGACGATCTGGTCGACTTGGGCGTCGGTGGTGACGTAGGGCGGGCAGAAGGTGATGATGCCGGGAAGGGCGCGAGGGATGACGCCGTGCTCGTACATCTTGGCGCGGACAGCGACGGAATCGACGCCCTCGTGCAGCACCGTGGCCCACATGGCACCGACGCCACGGAGACCCTGCAGCATGCCGTCGGACACCAAGCTCTGCAGGCCTTCGCCGAGACGGGCGCCCATCTTCGCCCCACGTTCAAGCAGGCCCTCGTTTTCGATGATGTCGAGGTTGGCCATACCGGCCGCGGTGGCTGTCGGGTGGCCCGAGTAGGTGAAGCCGTGACGCAGTATGAAGTTGGGGTCGGCTTCCAGACCGGCCCGAACCTTGGTGCCGACGATCACGCCGCCGAGCGGGATGTAGCCCGAGGTGACCTGTTTGGCGAAGGTGATGAGGTCGGGCCGCACGCCGTAGTAGGTGCTGCCAAACCATTCGCCGAGTCGACCGAATCCGGTGATGACCTCGTCGGCAATCAGGAACGCGCCGTGCTGATCGCACAACTTGCGCAGCGCCTGCAGATAACCCTCATGGGGCGGCCACACGCCACCTGCACCCTGCACCGGCTCGGTGATGACGGCGGCGACACGACCAGGGTTGGCGAGGAACGCGTTGGCCATTGCCTCCACATCGTCGCCGGGCACGTTGATGATGCCGGGCAGTAATGGACCGAAGCCCTGCTGGTTGAGCGGCAGCCCCTGCGCGGAGGTTCCTCCGTAGTTCACACCGTGATAACCCCGACCACGACTGATGATGATGTCGCGCTCGGGCTGCCCGGCCTGCACATGCGCGATGCGGGCCAACTTCATGGCGCTGTCGATGGCCTCCGACCCGGACCCAGCGAAGAAGACACGAGCGTCATCAACGGGGGCGATATCACGGATGCGTTCGGCCAACGCTTCGGTCGGTTCGTTCGTGAACGGGTCGAAGCAGTTGAACACCGCAATCTTGTTCATCTGTGCGGTGACGGCCTCTGTGATTTCGTGGCGACCATGGCCGACCGCGTTGTACCAGAGGCTGGCCATGGCATCGATGTAGCTCTTGCCGGTGCTGTCCCACACGACCGAACCCTCACCCTTGACGATGGTGATGAAGTCGGTGCCGGTCGGCTTGGCGAATGGGTGCAAAAACGCGGTCTGGGCCATGCGCCCAGCGTAGCCCGCAGGCACGAAGACCTCCGAGAAACCTGGCTGGTAGGCGCAGAGGGCTCGATCCGGCCAGACTGGACGACGTTATGGCGCTCATTGACCTCATGCCCCCGGTGGGGTCCGATCCATCCGATGTGTTGGACGCGTTCGCAACCTGGGCGACCGATGGCGGCCGGCCGCTGTACCCCCATCAGGAAGACGCGGGTTTGGCGCTGGCCGGTGGCGATCACGTGGTGCTGGCGACCCCGACGGGCTCAGGGAAATCGCTCGTCGCCGTGGCAGGAATCCTGCTGGCGCTGAACCGTGGCGAACGGGCGGTGTGGACCGCGCCCATCAAGGCACTGGTGGCCGAGAAGTTTTTCGAACTGGTCGAGTTGCTCGGCTCCGACAACGTCGGCCTCGCCACGGGCGATGCGTCGATCAATCAGGACGCGCCGGTGCTGGTGTGCACGTCGGAAGTGTTCGCGCATCAGGCGCTCGGGGACGGCGACCTGACGCCAGCCGAAGGTGGCATGGGGTTCGCCTGCCTCGACGAGTTCCACTACTACGGCGATCACGATCGCGGCTGGGCGTGGCAGGTGCCGTTGCTTTCGGCCAAGCACTGCCAGTTCCTGTTGATGTCGGCCACGCTCGGCGACATGACGTTCATTGCTAACGATTTGCAGGAACGCAGCGGCCGACCGGTCACCGAGGTCACTGCTGTCACCAGACCCACACCGCTCTACCACGCGTGGCGGATGACGCCGGTGGCCGACAGCGTGACCGCCGCGGTCGAAGCCGGTTTGTGGCCGGTCTATGTCGTCCACTCCACGCAGGCGTCTGCAATCGAACGAGCGAGTGCGCTGGTGAGCCTGCCGCTCACCACCCGTCCGCAGCGCGAGGCGATCGCAGCGGCGTTGGCCGAAACCAAGTTCGCCAAGGGTTTCGGCGTCACGCTGGCGCGGTTGCTGCGCAACGGTGTCGGCGTGCATCACGCCGGGATGTTGCCACGCTACCGCCGCCTGGTGGAACGCCTGGCTGGCGAGGGTTTGCTGCCGGTCATCTGCGGTACCGACACGCTCGGTGTCGGCGTGAATATCCCGATTCGAACGGTACTGATGACCGCGCTCACGAAGTTCGATGGCGAGCGTGTACGCACCCTGCAAGCTCGGGAATTCCACCAACTGGCCGGTCGCGCCGGACGTCCCGGCTTTGACCCCGACGGGCATGTGTGGGCCCAGGCACCCGAGCACATCATCGACAACGAGCGAGCGTTAGCGAAGGCTGGCGATGATCCGAAGGCGCGCCGAAAGGTATCGAAGTCGGCACCGCCGAAAGGCTTCGTGCACTACGACGAGAAGACCTTCGAGCGACTGGTGGGGTCACGGCCCGAGCCACTCGTTTCTCGGTTCAAAGTCTCGCCTGATCTGCTTGCCGTTGTGTTGGCTCGGCCCGATGGCCCCGTCGCATTGAAGGAATTGCTGCGCACGAACCATGACCCCGAGGCCAAGCGCCGTCGCCACCTCCGGCGGGCCATTCGGGTCTACAAAGCGCTCGAAGCTGCCGGTGTTGCTGCACGCATTCGGGATGCTGAAGACCGCACCATCGGCGTCACCATCGGCTCGCTCGTCGACGGCAGCGACGAACGCTCGACGCTGCGTTTCGCCTCACCACTCACCCCTTTCGCCATCGAAGTGATGTCAACCCTCGACCGCGAGGACCCGAACTATCACCTCGACATCGTAAGCGTGGTGGAGAGCGTGATCGACGACCCGCGCCAGATCCTCTTCGCCCAAAAGGATCTGGCCCGCGGCATCGAACTGGCCCGCCTCAAATCCGAGGGCGTCGAGTACGAAGCCCGCATAGCGGCGCTCGACAGCGTGACGTGGCCGATGCCCCAAGCTGAGCTGATTGAAGGATGCTTCGCCACCTACCTGGAGCATCATCCGTGGATTGAGGAGCGGCCGTCACCCAAGGGCATCGTTCGCGAGATGTTGGAGAGCGGCGAGACGTTCGGCGGCTTCATCCATCGCTACAAGATCGAACGCTCCGAAGGCTTGTTGCTGCGCTATCTGAGCGATGCCTGGCGCACACTCGACCGGTCACTGGCCGACGAGGCGTACACGCCGATGGTGGAAGACGTGGTCACGTGGCTGGGCGACCTCATCCGGGCCACCGACGCCAGCCTTCTTGAGGAGTATCAAGTGCTGTCGGGCGGGCCAGTCGTCACGTACGAGGCACCGACCGCCCCCGGCCCGCTTGGTCCACCGCGGGCATGGCGCACGGCCATTCGTACCGCGATGTTCGCCTGGGTGGAAATGCTGGCCCGCCACGCCTACGACCAACTTGGGGCCCGCACCGAATGGCCGTCGTACCAACTGGCCAACGCCCTCACGCCGTACTGGGCCGAACACGGTTCGATCTCGATCGACAGCGACGCCCGCGCCAACGCGCTGTTCACCATCACCGAAGAGCCCGGTCGCTGGATCGTGCGCCAGCAGTTGGTCGACCCTGAAGACAGCGGCGAATGGTCCATCACCGCCACCGTCGATTTGGCCGAAGCCTTCGACAACGGCACGCCCCACCTCGTGCTGGAATCGATCGCCAGTTCAGCGATCTAACGATCCGTCGCGCCACGGGACGTTGGCGGGCCAGCGGCCCTGGCCGCCGCCGAGAGCTCGGAAGTCGGCGAGGGTGCGGTCGGTGTGGGTAGCGCGCCAGGTGAGCATGCGCTGCGCGTACGACAGCACGATGGCGGGGTCGGTCTGCAGCGTCTGCCACGTCGGGTCGAGCGCCAGGTCGAAGCAGAGCGACGTGCCATCACCGAAGTGAACATAGGCACCGTCAGCGTCATGTAACGCGGCGACGTTGTTCGCTTCCAATCGGCGGTCCCAGGGCCACTCGCCGATGTGGCCGCCGAGGAACCCGTCACGCCAGTCGAACTCATGATGGGCCGCGTCCCGCCACGTCGGGGGAGCGACGCCCCGCACGAACGGCATCAGGGAGAAGCCGTCGCACTGGCTCGGTACGGGTAGGCCGACCGCTTCAAGAACGGTGGGCATGATGTCGATGTTCTCGCTGATCTCATCGACGATCGAACCGAATGCAGCCGGGTGCCGAGGGTCCCGCACGATGCCGGGAATGTGGAAGCTCTCGGGGAAGAACCCCAGCTTTCCGAGCAGTCCTCGGTCACCCATCTGTTCGCCGTGATCAGCAGTAACGATGATGAGCGTGGTGTCCCACGAACCGTTCTCTTGCATGGCTGCCCACAATCGGCCGAGTTGGTGATCGACCTCGCTGACCATGCCGTAGTACTGCGCCTGCAACTCGGTGAACGGCCGACCGGTCGGCGGCACGCAACGCACATCGCCGAGCATGACCGACACGAGCGGATGCAGATCGGGTTGCGCTGGCAATACCGGCGGCAAGGCGTCTTCGTCGTACATGGCTGAGAATCGGCCGGCGGCGTTGTAGGGCGGATGGGGACGTAGGTACGACGCATGGGCGAACCACGGCGCATCCTGCGCGTCGATCCAGTCGGTGAGCTCGTCGGTTGTGAATGCAGACAGGCTTAGGTCGGCCGGGCGGGACGACTCCGTGGCGATGGCCCGCCATCCGCTTTCGGTCACCGTGACGCCCATCGTGGCCAACCAGACGGTCCAGGCCGACACGTCGTCGGACAGGTCGAGTACCTGCGTGAAACCGTCGAGCACGCCCTCGTAGTCGTCGAGGCGCGGGTCGTTGGGTCCATCGGTCAGACGAGGATCAAAGGCGACATCGGTGTACCCGAACAGCGTCGGTAGATAGTCAGCCCTGCGCAGCTCCAACGCCATGTTGGTGAATCGTGGATCAAGCGGTGTGCCGTTGCCCACGACCCGGTTGTTCATCTGATACGTGCCCGTATAAAGCGCAGCGCGGCCGGGTCCGCACGGCGCTGCCTGGCTGTAGTGACGGGAGAACCGGACGCCGTTCTCGGCCAACGCATCAAGGTTCGGCGTTTTCACCACCGGGTGACCAGCGGCGGAAAGGCAGTCACCCCGAAACTGATCGAGGGTGATCAACAGAATGTTCAGGCCGGGGGACACGAACGGACGGTAGTTGCTGCTGAGGCGACCGTGCCGGTCATCGGCGCTGGCGCGACCTCTAAGGTGAGCGGTGATGTCCACCCCCGAGCTGATCCCGACGCTTCCTGCCAGCTGGTATCTCGACCCGGCGGTCTACGCCATCGAACAGCGGGAGATCTTCGGGAAGGAGTGGGTGATGGTCGGCTTTGAGTTCGAGCTGGCGCACACGGGGGATTACGTGAGCGAGATGATCGCCGGTCAGCCCGTTGTGGTGTGGCGTTCGCCTGAAGGTGCACTCGTCGCCTTCCTCAACATCTGTCCACACCGCGCCGGCCCGATCATGTGGGACGGACCCGGCTGCCAGGCCAATCTGGTGTGCCGATATCACGGCTGGGCCTTCGGTTCTGATGGCGCGTTGCGCAACACTCCAGGCTTCGGCGCTGAGCTTCCCGATGGCCTTGGGCTGCAGATGATTCGCGTCGACGTGTGGCGCGGCATGGTGTTCGTCTGCCTCGATCCGTCTACCGATGCGCTGCCTGGTTACTTCGGTGAATTCCCAACGGTGTGCGAGAAGTACCCCATTGAAAACTACCGGTTTCATTCACGCACGATTCGAACGATGAAGACCAACTGGAAGACATACTCGGACAACTTCCTCGAGGGGTATCACGTCCCGCATATCCACCCGGGCATGTCCCGCGATGTCATGGCGAAGGATTACCAGATCGTGTGCAACGAGGATCGGCGGTGGAATGTGCACCTCGCGAAGCCACGGAACGCCGGCTCGTTGTGGGACGGCGTGTGGGTGTACTTCTGGCCCAACTTCTCCATCGATATCTTCCCCGGCGGACTGTCGATCGAACGGTGGTTACCGCGCGGACTTGGCCAGACCGACCTGATCTTCGAATACTTCTTCGATGCTGACGCACCCGACGTCGACGCCATTGTGAAGACCTCAGAAGAGGTGGCCGACGAAGACATGAGGGCCAGCGAGTACGTCCAACGAGCCTTCGAGAGCGGGTCGTACACGCAAGGCCTCCTCAGCCCACGGCACGAGAATGCACTCGCGATTTTCCACGACACCATCCGCGACATCGTGGCCGTTGGTGGCCCGGCCGGACCATCGCCCAAACAGCGCGATTGACTACCACGTAGGGGGCGGTAGCGGGGGCGCCAACGGTAGAGATGTGAGCGGGTCCGGCGTTGCCCAACCGGGGCCGGGGATCAGCGCGACCCGGGCGATCGACGGCGTCGACACGTAGTACATGTCGCGGGCGGCTCCCGGCGTGGGGCGACCAGTACTGGGTAGGGCCGTGCCGCTGCGGATGCGGGCTCTTTGTCGACCGGTGAAAAGGTCGAGCACCACGATGTTGTCGTCGTCGAACAGCAGCACGTCATTCACCACGACCTCGGCAGTGTCGGCATACACGAGCGGCTGCCAGCGGGTGCGAATGGGGAACTGCCACAGCTCGCGCATCGATCCATCGTCGGCAACCCGATGCGCCGCCAAGCCACCATTGAGCGAATCGAAGGTGAGCACAATGCCATGTTCGGCCACATAGGTCGGCCCGGCCGCCGGCCATCCGGCAAACAAGAACGGCTCAATTGATACGTGATCAGACGCGTTTGTGGTGGAGAAACGATGCAGACGAAAAGGGGTGCGGAACGACTGATGGAACGCGCCGTCGGGAGCCACCGAACCGACCGGATCGGTCTGCAACAACGCCACCATTTCGTCGATGTCAGCGTTGTCGTGCGCCCACACATAGCCGCCGCTGACGGTCAGATCGGAGCAGTGGCCGTGCCCGTCGTTACCGGTGCGGTAGCGCCCCGTCCACGACGTGTCCCGTGAGAGCTTGCTGCGGCGATACCGGAACCGGAAGATCGAGTAGTCACCGGGCACGTAGATATCGTCACCCGACACGCAGCACTTGCCGAGCGTGGCCTCGGGTATCGGCAGCTCCATCACTGTCGACAGGTCTTCGGCGTCCACCACGGTGAACCGGCTGGTGGTACCGCTCGGCTGCATGTCCTTCACGATGAGTCGGCCGTCGTCCATGGCGACGATGCTGTCGTAGGGCCGTGTGGTCGGCATTTCCATCTGGCCGACCACCTCGAGCGCGGCGTTCAGTCGGTACAGGAAGCAACCGGTCACCACGTAGACATCACCGTTTCGATGAGCGAGGCAGCCACCCTCCCAGATGTGTCCACCGGTGGCCAGATTGGGCGATGCAACGATGGTTTCGAGCGTGACGGGGTCGATGCGCTCCACACGACTGAATGGCGTAGTTCCCGGCAGCGAGGTGGAGAACAACAACAGGGCCTCGTCGTGCCACACCAGATTCTGATTCCATCTGCCGGTGGCGCGACGGAGCACGTCAAGGCGATCACCTGACTCCACCGCCAATCCCGGCGTTGTCGCAACGTTGGTGCGTGACCCGTTTCCGGCCTCGGCCGGAAAACGACTGGCGAGATAGCCCGAGATGCGATCGTCTCCGTTCGCTTCCGCCATGAACGCTGCCGTCAGCCTTGCTCGCGCAGGAAGCGCTCAAGCTCGGCGGCCAGTTCGTCACCCGACGGCAGCGGACCGTTGTCGATCAGCGACGGCGTGGGAGCAATCTCGGCGTCCCACGCCTGCTCGAGTTGGCGCACCATGGCGACATGCTCGTCGTTGGTCGTCACCTTCTCATCGAGCCACTTCCGCAACGTGGCGGCTTCCTCCTCAACGGAGGTGCAGTCCGTCGCAAGGTTGGCCACATCGGCCAGCCCACCTAGCAACGCCGCCGAGCCCCCGGGGTAGGGCGACGCCGAGATGTAGTGCGGAATTTGCGCCCACAGGCCGATCGTCGGGATGCCGGAGGCGGCCAGCGCCTCTTCCAGCGCCGCGCTGATGCCAGCAGGCACGTCAACCGAGTTGCGAAAATACGACGCCCGCTTCGCCAATTTCTCGTTGGAAGCGCTGACCGACAATCGCGACGGACGGCTGTGCGGCACCGCGATTGGGTAGGCACCCAGCCCGACCATCATGCTCACCTCGAACTGCGCCGCAAGCTCGACGGTGGCGTCGCAGAACGCGTGCCAGTTCATGTCGGGCTCGGCGCCCATGAGCAGCAGCGCGTCGCGACCATCAGCGTCCTTGCCGGCCTTCAGCACGATTTCGGGCCACTGCAAACCGACGTTGACGCCGTCTCGAATCTGCAGAACCGGCCGTCGGGCGCGATGGTCGATGAACTTGTCAGGGTGAAAGCTGGCGATCAACCGGGCCGAAAGTTGGGAGTCCAGCACCGTCATCGCGTTGGCAGCCGCGTTGCCAGCGTCAATCCAGCCCTGCAACATCACGACCAGCACCGGCTCATGCAGTTCGGGGTGCTCGTGCACTTCGTAGGACTCGGTCATTGGCTCCGCACTCGCTTCATAGCGAACCAAAGTATCGCCTGAACCGGACATTCGTGCATGTGATGGGCGTAAGCGGAGGAACCGCGGATCGACACTTTTGGTCGGTAGGCTGCATTCATGTCGCTTGACGTTACCGACGCAGATTTCCAGACGGCGGTTATCGACCGCTCCGCCCAGATCCCCGTTGTGGTCGATTTGTGGGCGCCGTGGTGCGGCCCCTGCCGCACCCTTGGGCCGATCATCGAAAAGGTGATCGACGCCACCGGCGGGCAGGTGGAACTGGTGAAGGTCAACATCGACGAGAACCCAGGCATCGCTGAGGCGTTCAGTGTGCAGTCCATCCCGCTGGTGGTTGCGCTCAAGGACGGCCAACCGGTCGATGGTTTCCTCGGCGCTCAACCCGAGCACATGGTGAAAGAGTTCGTTGACCGGTTGCTGCCGAGCGCCGAGCTTTTGCAGGTGCAGGAACTGCTCGACGCCGGTGACGAGGAAAGTCTCAACAAGGTCCTAGCTGTTGACCCTGGCCACCCTGAGGCCGTCGTGAAACTCGCCGACCTCATGGTCACCAACGGCCGCAATCAGGAAGCGCTCGACCTCCTAGCCCGCATCCCGGAAACTGACGAAGTACGGCAGATCGCGGCCCGGGCACGACTCTCAACCAGGCCCGTCGACAACTACGACACGCAACTGGTGGCGCTGCTCGACTCCGTCAAAGACGATGAAGCGGCCCGGCAGCAGTATCTCGATATTCTGGAAGTCATGGGTCCCGACGACGAGCGCACCGCCGGCTACCGGCGCAAGCTCACCACCCGGCTGTTCTGATGCGGCTGCAGCGTGCCGACGGCTACACCCTGGTCATTGGCGCGCCGGTTCCCAAGGGATCCGATGCAATCACGCTTGGTCGCGTCATCCTGATGCGCAAGGGCTCCGAGGATTCGCGCTACCTGATCTACCACGAGCTCACTCACGTACATCAGTGGGTGGAGTTCGGCGTGGTTGGGTTTGGGGCCCGTTACCTGCGAGATTACGCCGTCGGACGGCTTCGCGGTCGGGGCCACTGGGGCGCGTATCACCACATTCGCTTCGAGATTGAGGCCGACTGGGCCGCACGTCGACGCCTGCGAGCCGAAGCGGTTTCGGCGTCCGTCAAGGTCTGAAAGTCATTCGCCCGCGCAGACAGGATACGGACGGTTTTCTTCAAGATTTAGCGCTTGATCTGCTCAAGATGGAGACCAATCAGCCGATGAGATCAGGCGAGCGTAACCGGACGCTCCCACACATTCTCCAAGGCATCTTCGATGAACTTCACACTTTCGGTGTTCCAATATCAGCTGGTCACGGCATCAATGGCGGGTGCGCTCGCCATCATGCTGGCATCGGCGGTCTACTTCCTCATGGTCCGCGAATCACTGACCATGAAGAACCGTCACCCTGTCGTGCTCGGTGCGGTTGTATCCGGCATCGCCGGCTTTCACTACCTGCGTGTGCTCGCCAGCTGGACCAGTGCCTTCACCTTCAAGAACGGCGCCTACGTCGGTAACGGCACGCCGTTCTTCCACGGCTACCGCTACGCCGACTGGCTGATCACCGTACCGATCCTGGTTGTGCAGCTGGTGCTCGTACTCAACCTTGAGGCCAAGGCGCAGCGCTCGATGGCGCTTCGACTCGCCGCCGCCGCAGCGCTGATGGTTGCCCTCGGCTTCCCGGGCGAAGTGGCCACCGACACCACCAAGAAGATGATCTTCTGGGGCCTTGGCTTCATCCCCTTCGCCTACCTCGTATACACACTGTGGGTTGAGATGGGGCAGTCGCTGCGCCGCCAGCCTGAAGAGGTTGCGGCCACCGTGTCGAACGCCCGCCTCACGCTCGTGACAACCTGGATGTTCTACCCGATCGTGTTCCTGTTCCCGGTCCTCGGCCTCACCAGCGGCATGAGCGAATCGATGCGCCAGGTTGGCTACTCGCTTGCTGACGTACTCGCCAAGCCGGGCTACGGCCTGTTGATCCTTGCGGTCGCCACGCTAAAGAGCAAGGCCGAGCGCGCCGCTGAACTTGAGGCGAAGGCTGAGGATGCACTTCCGATCCTGCCGGCCATGCCATTTATGCCGGCCATGCCAGCGGCTTCTGTCGCTGCTCAGCCGGTGTTCCAGCCCGCGGCCGGTGTGCCGGTGTCGCAGATGCTCACGATGCCGCCACTTACCCCCCGTGACAGGCCCCGCCCCAACGCTCCACAGGGAACCCAGCCCCCTTCCTCGCAGCGTCTCTACTGACTTGTTCCTGAGAGCCGGAGAAGGAAGGGAGCGGTATGCAACTCGCAAGTTTTCACATCAGCGGTGATCGACCGCTCGCAATTCAGCTTCGCCCCGGGCTCAACGTGCTCACCACGCCCGACCCGGCCATGCGCAGCAATTTCGTGGCTTCGCTCCGTGAAGCTCTTGCCGGTCGACCGTCGAACATCATGGTCATGGCGTCGATCGGAGGAGCTCCGGCGTTTCATCTGACGCCGGAGCTCGCCACCGGCATCATGGTGGCGGCCGGCAACATCGACACCGTTACGAACTCATCGATGCTGACATCGGTGCTTGGCGCCGGTGAGAGTGGAAGTGCCGAGCGCGACCGGGGAACAGTGATCGCCATCACGGCGGCCCTGGATGCCCTCGGTCTCGTGAACGGTACGGATCCGATCCCGCAGCTCGATCTGTCCACTGTCGAAGCCCGCTACCGGGACGTGCGCATTGAGCGTGCCGACATCGAGCGTGGTCAGGTGCAGCAGATCGACGGGATCATCGAGCCAGCCGTTGCTGCTCGTGAGGCAGCGCTTCGGCACCTCGATCTGATCGAACGGCTGCAGCCCTCTATCAAATCGGCGTACGCCGAGTTGGCCGAAGCCGATGATGCCGCGTCCAAGAAGTTTGCTGGTCCGCCGTCGTTTAACCGGTTTACCGCGGCTCGACGGGCGATGAGCGAAATCATCAAGCCCCTCGGATACGGCGATTACGCGCAGTATCAAACCGACATCGACAATGCCATCGCCCGAGCCAAGGCCATGATCGCCGACGCAGAGGCTCGCATCCGGCCGGCGCAGGATCAGCGGGTTGCGCTGGTTGACGGCAGCACGGTGGAGTTAGGTCGCCTTCGTCATGAGGAGCTGCTGCTTCGGCTTCGTCTCGGCATGGACGCCAGCATCGAGAACATGGAACGCCTCGGTACCGGACAGGTGCCGTTGATGAAACTCCGTCGCCAGATCCAAGGCGAAGTCGGCCGCCACATGGAAGTGGTTTTGACGGCCGTCAACATCGCAACGAGCGAAGAGACCGTCGTTGAGGACGCCAGGCGTTGGCTCGTTTCTCGAGCGTCGACGGAGCAGTCGTCTGCGGCTTCGAGTCAACTCGATGAGACGAAGCTCACGCTGGCTGCGCTCTCGTTGCGCGGACGGGTGCAGCAGCATCTGGCCGTCGAGGCGATTGGCGGCATGCCGATGATCGTCGATGATCTTTTCGCCGGGCAATCGGCGGTGGTGCGCAACCGGCTGCTGCCGTTCCTGGTCGACGCCGCGATGCGTCTGCAGATCATCTATGTGACTGAGGACGAATCGATGGCCGCCATGGTGTCGGCTCTCGCCACCGCCTAGCAAATCTCTGTTTCACGCAAGGGTCCGCGCTCCCGTCGAGGAGCGCGGACCCCTTTGCGGTTTTTGGGGTTGTCTCCCGGCTGCGCCACGAGAGTTGGCGTGATCGTCAGAGCCAGTTCCGCCCAAACGGTCGCGTAACGCGACGTGATGCTCATCGGCGACCTGCTCACCGATTCGGTCTACTCGGATTTGGCGAGCTGCAGCGAGTTCATCAACCTTGTGGCCAAGCTCGTCCCATCCGACCTCCACCGACATTGACCAGTCGCCAAGCACCTGGATCACGGCGACCTCGATCGGAGTCAGGTCGACCTCTCGACGGCGCGTCGAACGCGAACAGAACCGCACACCCGCGATCGGGGTCGGCACTCGGGCCGGGCACTGCTATCTCTGGCCGACCAGCGACCTGTGTCGTGAGGCCAAGCCAACGCGCCGCTTCGATCCCAGACGGCCCAGCGCCCGGCCCAGCCACCTTTCCCAAATGCTTCGGCCCGTCGTAATCGTCGTCACCCTCCAACTAGGGCCGCTCTACCCTCCAACTCAGCTATTGACGAGCGCGATTCGGCCTCAGGACTGCGAGTTGGACGGTGAAGGGTGCCGAGTTGGAGGTTTGCGCAGTCGATGCGTTCGAGATCGGCCGTCGAACAGGGGCAGCATGGCTTGTCGTGGTGCCGAAGTCCGGGTTGCTGTCGAAAAATGATCGGTAAGAGCGCAGCGGGGGCGTGGGCAAATTCAGTGAAACCAAACCAAACGGGCCTGTCCTGCAACAGCGCATTAGTGATATCGTGAGGTTTCTTCCCCTGCATCGATCGCCAGCTTTGGCGCGACCGCAGGAGGATCTGCGTGGAGCTCACCCGCCCCATTCCGCCCGATACGACCAAGGACAAGCTTGGTCGAGCGCTCGCTGGCATCACACCAGGGCGCATCTTTTCCACCCTTGCTGCCGTGCTCCTGGTGTCGGTCGGTTCATGGTGGTTACTGCGAGCCCCGGCACCACCAGTAGAGCGCTCGCTGCCGATGGCGGCCCGACCGGCCACGGCAGCGGTGTCGGCTGCACCGCCGCCCTCATTGGTTCCGGCGGACATCGTTGTCCAGATCGCAGGCGCCGTCTTGCGGCCAGGCGTGTATCACCTGCCGATGGGAAGCCGGGTGGGGGATCTGGTGGCCGCCGCCGGGGGTCCGATCGATGGTGTTGACGCCGCAGTGCTTCCGCTCGCCGCGAAAGTTGCCGACGGCCAACGGGTGTACCTGCCCAAACCTGGAGAACCAGTCTCGGCCGCCTCCGGGGTCAGTGTCGGCGGTTCGTCCGCCGCCGGCCCCGTGGATCTGAACAGCGCAACCGTTGCTCAGCTTGACGCCCTGCCCGGTATCGGGCCGTCCACGGCTGCAGCCATCGTGGCGTATCGAGACAAGCACGGACCGTTCAAGTCGATCGACGGCCTGCTTGAAATCAAGGGTCTCGGCGCGTCGAAAGTGGACGCGCTGCGAGAACTGGTGCGGGTATGACGGTCAGCTGGAGAATGTGTTCTGGCCGACGATGGCGCCAAGCGCGACCAGACCGGCCAACACCCCGAGCCACACACCGATCAGCAGGACCGCGTACTCACGAAACCAGGTGCGCCAGGTGGCAATCGGACGGCGCGTGGCCCGACCCGCGGCCCACACACCCAGAATGGCCCACAGCACCCCGCTGCTGGCCACCACGCCGATGTAGCGGGCGGTACCACCACGCAGCGGGATGCCCCACAAGATGGCCGTCGGCAACGCCAGGCCGGGCAGCACCCAGTTGGTGGCCACCCGGTTACGGCAGAGCTGACCGGTGGGGCAGGTCAGCGTCACCTTGGCCAACGCGGTCAGACCGAGCAGCACGGCCGGTACCACCAGGGCCATCAACCAGCCGGCGCGGCGCAGTTTGCGCGCGTAGGCGACAGGCCCCAACGGGACAGGGGCGACGCTGGTTCGAGATGCCATGGCCTGTCCATCGTAGAGGCCAGCCCGCCCGAAGGGGTGGCACGAATGGCTGAATGGGCGGTGTTCTTTCTTGCCGTGGCAACGGCCGCAGGGGCGTGGTGGGCCCGGCCGATCCCGGTTGTGGTGGGGATTCTTTTCGCTGGCGGCGCGCTGTTGGGGCGCCGATGGTGGCTGGTCGTCCTGGCCGGATTTCTCCTGGCCTCGGCCTTGTCGGCGCAAGCGTGGGTGGGCGTGGCCCCGACGCAGGCTCGATCGGTCACCCAGGTTGTGACCCTGCTTACCGACCCGGCGCCGCTCGGATCGGGCGAGCGAGCCACGGTCAAACTGGGTGGTAAGCACGTCGAAATTACTGCGCACGGGGGAGCTGCCAAGAAGCTCGCCCGGCTGCTTGCCGGCGACCGCGTGCGATTGGAAGGGCAGCTCAAGCCGGTAGCCGGACCGCCGGGGCTCCGCCTCGCGCATCGTCACATTGTCGGCCGCATCGAGGTCACGTCCGTCGGAGACCAACAGGACGGCGCTCCGGTGTTTCGTAGCGCCAACCGGGTTCGGCGCATGATCGAGCGCGGTGCCCGGGTGATGTCGCCCGCCGAACAGGCTCTGTTCAGCGGGTTCGTGCTGGGTGACGACCGCGCCGAGCCGGCCGAAGTGGTGGACGAATTTCGAGCCAGCGGGCTTTCCCACCTGACAGCTGTTA
Organism: Actinomycetes bacterium; assembly: GCA_031360915.1. Classification (GTDB taxonomy): domain Bacteria; phylum Actinomycetota; class Acidimicrobiia; order Acidimicrobiales; family Ilumatobacteraceae; genus JANMCE01. Next base: position 22,609 of record JANMCE010000253.1, read on the forward strand.
GCGGCGAAAATGTGGCGTTTGTATTGGTGGCTGCCGGGCCGTTGTTGCGTCGGCTCACGATCCGCTGGCGATGGGCCGCAACAGTTGGTCTGGTCGCGTGGTTTGCGATGCTGACCCGCTTTGAGCCTTCTGTGCTTCGAGCGTCGGCCATGGCGACGGTGGCGGTGACGGCGTGGGCCTTGGCGCGTCCGTCTTCCACCATCCGCCTGTTGGGCCTGGCCACGACCGCGATGATGCTGCTCGATCCGTTCCTGGTGTACTCGGCCGGCTGGTGGCTGAGTGTTGGCGCCACGTTCGGGATCGCGTTCCTCGCCGGCCGGATCGCTGAGCGGTTGCCCGGCCCTCGACCACTCGCCCTCGCGGTCGGCGTGACGCTGGCTGCCCAGATAGGCGTCGCACCGGTGCAACTGGCCATCTTCGGAGGCATGCCGGTGGTCTCGCTTCCGGCCAACCTGCTTGCGGTTCCCGCGGCCGGGCCGGTCATGATCTGGGGCCTTCCCGCCGGTTTGGTTGCGGGGTTCCTGCCGTCGTGGGCCGCAACGTTGCTGCACCTGCCATCGCGTGTGTGCATCCGCTGGATCGCGCTTGTCGCTCGCGTGGCCGCTGCGCTACCACTGGGAACGTTGCAGACTCGGCACGCGCTCGTCGCCGCGGGTGCGGTCGGTATCGGCTGGGGGTGGCGTCGTCAACACATCGGACGCCTCGCCGGGCTGTCATTAGCCGCCGTGGTTCTGATTTCCGCTATTGCTACGGCCAACGCCCCCGGTCCGAGTGGACCGTCCCGTCTGGCCGATACCGTTCGCGTCTGGCACGTGGGTGCCGCCACGGTAGTGGCCGTGGACGGCCGCGCGCCACGTCTGCTGGACCTGCTTCGCAAGGCCAAGATCGTTCGAGTGGATACCGTTATTGCGACATCGAAAGCGGCCGACATCGAGTCTGTCAGCCGGCTCTATCAGCCGGCACTCATGCTCACGCCCGACACGCGGCCGGGCTCGTACCGGGTAGGTTCCGTGCGCATCGATGTCGTGGCGTTTGGCGACACCATCGATGTCGACGTAAGTGCCATCGGGCGGGCCGACTCCGGCTAACGATGGCGTTACCGCGGTAGGGTCGGCGGGTCATGAGTTCGCTGTATACGGTCAAAGGTTCCGACGAGTCGCTGGTGTCCAGCGCGGTGCACGCGCTCGTCACTCAGCTGGTGGGCACCGGTGATCGCGGTCTCATGTTGGAGGATTTTGATGGCGAGGAGTACGAGATTCGCTCCGTCGTCGATGCCGCGCAGACATCGCCGTTCCTGACCGACCGCCGTGTTGTGGTCGCCCGCGGTATCGGACGGTTCTCTACCGACGATGTGCAGCCCCTCGTGGCCTATCTCGCCAACCCGTTGCCCACCACCGATCTGGTACTGACCTTGTCGGGTGGGCGGCTGGCTAAAGCGTTCACCGATGCGGCGTCAAAGGCTGGGGCAAGCGTCATCGAGACCGACGTGTCCAGCAACAAGAAAGAGCGCGGCTTCTGGTTCGACGAACAAATCGCGGCGGCCGGAATCAAACTCGACGGCGAAGCCCGTAGCCGATTCGCCGAACACATCGGCGAAGACGTCTCATCGGTCAACGGCATCCTCGAAACGTTGGTCGCCACCTACGGCACCAAGACCATGCTGCACAAGAACGACATCGCCCCGTTCCTCGGTGATGCCGGCTCGGTGGCGCCATGGGATCTCACCGATTCGATCGACCGAGGTGACACGGCGCTCGCGCTAAAAATGCTGCACCGCATGATGGGATCGGGGGAGCGTCACTCGTTGCAGATCCTGTCGCTGCTTCATACCCACTACCAGCGCATGTTGAAGCTCGATGGCGCCTCATACGGCGGCGAGCAGGGTGCCGCCGACCTCCTTGGCGTGAAGTCGACATTTCAGGCTCGTAAGGCAATGGACCAGATCCGTCGGCTTGGTCATGA
>JANMCE010000292.1:0-21709 GCA_031360915.1 Actinomycetes bacterium
CACGCCGCACAACACGCAGAGTGCGCCAAGGCCGGCCAACGCCAGACTGACCGCCTGCGCGCCGCGTACCGTCATTGCTATTCCGGCCAACAGAGCGACTGCGCCGATCGTGAGAAATGACCGGCGCTGCTTCACATTTGAAACGGTCACGGATCGCACGGCGGCCAATGGCGGTACCCGCGCCGCACGCAGAGCGGGCGCGATGGCGGACAAGACGGTGACTTGCGCACCATCCGCAGCGGTGGTGGCAGGTCTAAAAGCGAGATTGATACAAGCGGCGAGGCTGAGGTCGTGCATTGAGTCGTCTCTCACGGTGTGTGCGACTTGGCGAGGTTCGCGTCGACGATGCCTTCAGCTGGTGAGCGCCGGCAGTGGCGGCTCATCGTTCCCGTGGGGAAACAGAAGTTGGGCCGTCACACCACGGGTGACCTCGGCAAACTGTTGGCTCAGGGCAACGACGACGTCATCGAATGTGAGCATGCCTTCGACTCGTCCGGCGCCGATGACAGGCAACCGTCGAACAGCGTGATGACTGAATGCGCGCATGGCGTCGCGGATGTCGGAGGAACCTTCGACGGCGATGACGTTCATGCTCATGACTGAGTCGACTCGTCCGTCGAACGGGACGTTCTTCGCTATCGCCCGTACGACAAGGTCGCGGTCGGTCACGATACCGACCGGACGATCCTTTTCGGTAACGACGAGCGCTCCCACGCCAGCAGACGCCATCAGCCGTGCCGCGTCTGCGATCGTCTCTTCCGGCTGGATTGTGACCGGCGGCCGGACGGCCACTTCAGCGACCTTCATGACGTTGCCGTCGGACTGGTCGCCGAGTGCGCGAGGTGCTCGACGGTGCAATCGGTACCGGGGAAGAACAAGGTCGTGTGGCCGCTGTCGTCCCACCGGACGCGGAACGGTTGAGTGTCATCCGGACCGCGCGATTCGAGAACCTCGCCCTTGCGATCATGCTGACCCGCGCTGGTGCCATGTACCACGAGTTGATCGCCTGCATGTGCCTGCATTTTCATACCTCCGCTGTTGTTGTCTCACGCAACGGTGAACCGACAGCAGAGGCTTTCGTCACGAATACGTGGACCCATTTGACTGGGCGTCTCTTGAGATCATGAAGTGCTGCGTCGTTGCACCGCCGCCGTCTTTCGCACCTGGTGCTGTCACCGAGTGCGTGGTGGCAGGCGCCGAGTGGGAGCGACTGCGTCGACCGACAACGTGCCGTCCACAAGGGCCGCGGCGACATCGGTGAGGCCCGGGTGCTTGTTCCTCGCGTAGTTGCGAAGTCGCGGGTCTGCCCACGCTCCGCTGTCAAGCGGCTGATTGACCCCGCCCGGGGCGGATCGGGATTTCGGCACCAACAGGGCAACTCCGTCCCGGCTCGATGTGTTGGGATTGTGGGCCATGCCCGTTCCGGTGCGGCATCGTGCGGCGGTGTTGCGGGCCGTCCCGGCGATGGGTCGATCGGCGGTGGTTACCCGAGTTCGAGAGCGTCGTCGAGTGCTTGGTCTGCGAGGTCGGTGATCTCCCAGTGCCGGGTGATGTTGCTCATAATCACGACACCTCGTGATGCTCGTGGGTCCACGCGCAGCACGTTCCAAAAACCCATGCCGCCACCGAAATGCTCGATGCGGTGACCGTGGTCATTGTTCGGGCGGAACCAGCCGAGTCCGAGATCATACGATTTACCCTTGGTCGTTATCGCAGCCATCGCGTCGACAGACCGCGCGCTCAGCAGACGGGTTCCGTCGACGATGCCGTCGTTGCAATGCAGCGCGACGAGTCGGGCTGCGTCGGTGACGGGTCCGATGAGTCCGCCGTAGGCGGCGCCGTCGAGTTCGAAGGCTTTGAGCGCGATGTACTTCCCGGTGCGCTCACCAATGAGGTCGCGGGGAAGGAAGCGGGCCAGCGCAGGAGTCAGGATTCGGGGCAGTTGTTGATGACCCGTTGCCCGTACGGTTTCAGTAGGGAGTTGCCCCCAGCCGAACGCGGTGTGGGTCATTGCGAGCGGTCGAAGGAGTTCGGCGGTAATGAACGCCTCATAGGACGTCCCCGCAGCCGTAGCGATGACCTCGCCGAGCGCGAGGTATCCGACGTTGCTGTACGCCGCTCGCGATCCCGGTTCGAAACGGGGTCCGCGTTGTTTCGCAAGCAGGCGCGCGAGCCACGCTCGCGGTTCGGGCCGAGATGCTCCTGCCCTGTGCACCCACCGAATCGGTAACGGGTTGCGCAGACCGCTGGAATGACTCAGAAGATGACGGACCCGAGCCGACGCGAAGCCTGCCGGCCAAGTGTCACCTAAGTACTGGCCGACAGGCGCGTCAAGGTCGAGCTCGCCACTCTCGGCCAGCATCATCGCGGCCGTCGCCGTCACGATCTTGGTCATCGAGAACCAGTTGCACGCAGCTTCGACGGACATTGGCGAGCCCGATGCAAGGTCGCCGGGACCGGCTGAGGACGTGGCCACGGTGATGTCCCCAGCGAGCGTCGCCACGCTCACGCCAATCAGCTTGCGCTCCACGAGCGCGTTGGCGACGAAACGATCTAGTCCACCATCAGTCATACGTCGGTTCTCCTGACTGCGTCGGGCCGAAGACAACGTCGCGCCCCGGATGGGCGAGGAGCGCCCGCATCACGGTCCACCGATCGGCCTTTACCACGGTCGTACCCGACATCACGCAGGTCCAAACACAACGGGGGCACATACGTTTGAAACCGAGATCGCATGGGTAGTCGGCGCGGTATGGAGGACGTCGGAACGAATGACGAACAGGCGTCAATCCCTTCGAGTCGCAGGCCACGACCATCGTCGTCCTCGGCATCGTCGGGCTCGTCGTTTTTCCGCCCGCAGGTACCGTCGCGTGGATCATGGGCGCGCGGCTGAGGAAAGCAGCGAACGCAGCCGGTTACCCCGAACCCGGACGGTCACCGGTCGGGCGTATCTGCGGGGTCATCGCAACGTTGTTCATCGTTGCGATCGTCGTCGGCCTGCTGTTGTTCAAGATGAACCGGACCTAGTGGTGGTGGGACTCGTGGTGTTGCGCTCGGAATTACGGGGTCTCGTGTAGCACCCTCGTGTAGCACCCTCGGGGAACGTGTCGAGCGGGGCGAAAAGTCTCGATCGTCGAGGCCACGATCACCAAGGCCGATACTGGGGCAGTGTTGGCAGGGGCACGGGCGCTGCGGATCCGCAGGACGCACGTTCCGCTTCCATTCGATGACACGGATCTGGGACCGTTGCTGGTCATCGCACCCGCGCCCTCGGGACCAGCTGATGGTCGAGCGGGGAGCCGCGACGAAGATGCGCCGGTCGCGTTTCACAACGGTGGCACCGAGCATCGGCTCGTTGGCGAATCAGAACTGAAGGTTGGGCCCGTGTTCGATTGGATCCGTGTGTGCGTGCCGTTGCTCCCCGAGCACGCGTTGACGCCGTTGCAGCGCGTCGCCGCGGCAGTCGACTTCGCGAGCGGGATCTCCGGGGTTTTGCCGTGGGACTCGCACAGCTTCATCAACCCGGATCTGACGATTCACCTCTTCCGACCGTTGAGAGGTGAATGGGTCGGGATGGCGAGCGCGACTCATCACGGTACTCACGGCATAGGTATGACGGACACGGCCGTCTTCGACCTCGATGGGCGCGTCGGCAGTTCGAATCAGTCACTTCTGCTGGACCTGCGTTCACCTCGTAAGCAGGACACGCCCTCAATGGTGAAGGCGGCGGTTGATTGATCGCCTAGCGTGCAGGCGTGCCTGGTTACTTGGGCATCCCAAAGGGGCTGCGCATGGGAGTCTTGGACGGCAAGGTTGTGCTGGTGACCGGCGCAAGTTCCGGACTTGGTGAAGCGACCGCCAAAATTGGTCGCGGCCCAGGGCGCTCAAGCGCCGATGGAACCAACAACCCGCAGCAGCCTGACCTCCCCCGATTTGTTAACGGTCTCCGTCTACCTGTGCACGGCATCCACGCCACCCGGTGCAGGGGCGCACGGCATGTGCGGCGCTAACGCCGCTGCCCGCGCGCTGGCGCATCTCTGACTGACGTTGTCAGCCTTTCGTGGCTATACGGAGCACAACCGCAACGACGGCGACCAACGTGAGGAACGCGGGCGGCCCAATGTTCTTGTCCTTCGCCTTGAGATGGGTGATGACCGCACCAACGAAGTAGGCGACGAGCCCGATTGCCGCGGCGATACCGATCGGCTTGGTCTTCAAGCCGACGAGGAGACCGATCGTGCCGGCAATCTCAGCCCCAGCCAGACGAGGCAGCCACGAACTCGGAACACCGAGCGATGTCATCATCGTGACGACCTTCGGGTTCTTTGTGAGCTTGCCGATCGCGCTCATGAGCGCTGCGAACGCAAGAAAGATACTGACGACGACGTAAGCCTTGGACACGATAGGAACCCCCAGCAGAAAAGTGCGGCGCAAGTGACTCTACCGCTTGTTTCAGATCGACAGTCCGCCGTCGACGGGGAGCACGACTCCGGTGATGTAGCCGGCTTCTTCGGACGCGAGGAAGGCGACGGCTGGAGGGATTTCGACGGGCTTCGCAAAGCGGCGCATCGGGATCTCCGCAGCTAACTCGGCGAGCCGTTCAGGCGGAATCGACGCGACCATGTCGGTCTCAGCGTTCGGTGAGATGGCGTTCACCGTGATGCCGAACCCGGCCAACTCCTTTGCCGTCGTTCGCGTGAAGCCGATGATGCCAGCCTTGGCCGCTGCGTAGTTCGCCTGGCCGATGTTGCCGTGCAGGCCGGTGTACGAGGTGACGTTGATGATGCGTCCGTAGTTCTGCGTGCGCATCACGGGCACCGCGGCGCGGGTGAGGTTGAACGTTCCGGTGAGATGCACGCCCAAAACGGCCGACCAGTCCTCGTCGGTCAGCTTCCACACCATCCGGTCGCGCAGGATCCCGGCGTTGTTCACCACCACATCGATACGACCGGTCTTCTCCACGATGTGCGCCATCGCCGAGTTGACCTCGCTCGACGACGAAACGTCGACAGCGAGCGGCAGCGCGTCAGGCATCTCGCTTGTCGCTTCGGCCAAACCCTTCTCGTCGCGATCGATCACCGCGACACGAGCACCTGACGCAACGAAAAACCGTGACAGGGCGAGCCCAATACCACGGGCACCGCCGGTTACAACGACGGTTCGTCCGGTGAAATCGAACGTAAGGCTCATGCGCGCTCCAGGATTCGTATGAGGCCTTTGGATCCGTCGACCTCGATGAGGTCACCAGTATGGATGGTGGTCGTAGCACCGACGGCACCGACGACGGCAGGAATGCCGAGGTCACGCGACACAATCATGGTGTGGCTCAGCTCGCCACCCATTTCGGCGACCACGGCAACTGCTCCGACGAACAGTGGCATCCACCCAGGGTCGGTGATGGGCGCGACGAGAACCTCGCCGTGTTGCGTCGGCTCGTCGGCGTAGGCGTCGCGCACGACACGGGCCCGACCCGTGGCGACGCCGGGGCTGCCGGGAGCGCCGGTGATTTCGACGACGGCTGCGTCGCCCTCGGCGGCACCGACCAACGGCCATTCGTCAACGGGCGGCACCTCACCGGCCACGGCGAACAGCGGTTCCTGACGAGTCTCCAGCAATGCCCGCTCGCGCTTGCGCCGAGCAATCACCGAGCTGTCGACAGGGGCGCCGTTGACCGCATCCGTCAGTTCGTCGAGCGTGAGGAAGTACACATCGGCCGCCACACCGAGATGGCCGTCGGAGGCGAGCCGCCGACCAATCTCGAGGGCGTCAAGACGCTGCTCGTTGATGGTTAGCACACAGGTCGCCTTGGTGCGTTCGCGGATGGCCAACCACGTGGCACAGCGGTCGAGCCACAGGTCGAGCTCGGGGAACTTCGCTCGAACGTTGTCACGCGTGAACTGTTCGAGGGCGGCGGCGCGGGTGGCGTGCGGATCGCGCGCCACTGTCGACGCTCCGGCGGCCGCGACAGCCCGGCGCAACACATCGGGACGGATCTCCCACGACGGTGACGCGATCTCCCATTCGTTGACGCCACGGAACCCGTACTTCTCAATCACTTCGGCGAACGCGGCCTCGAACTTGTCGGCCGGCACCTGCGCGAGTGCAGCAACGGCGCGCCCGGCGTCGGCCGATTCAATGCCGCCGATACCGGCAACAGCGCGTCGGCCATACTCGTAGCCCTCGCCGCCGTACACCGTGACCAGGCCGGCCTGCAGCGAACCCAGCGCGACCGGGCTCACCGACGACCCGATGAACAGCGTGACGAAGTCGGACTCCATGTACTGGGCCATCGAACAAATGCGCGCCAGCAGTTGCGCCGAGGAACTCGCAGCCCGCAGCTCGCGACCTTCGCGGCGACGCGCCTGGGCGCCGGCATGCTCGGTGACAACCCGATCGACCGGAGGGTTTTCGAGGAACTCGGCCGTCGCCGCGGCGACCCGCTCGCCCCGCGTCGCATAGCTGGGCTCGTCGGGTGCAACGTAGGGGTCGAGCTTGATGCCACCGGCCGAGAACAGGGTGCGGTCGATGTCTTCGGGGCTCGTGCCGGGCGTGAGGTCGGCGAGCCGCCGGAACGCCGAGATGTTGATGTAGAACCGCCCGCCGAGAATGGGGGCGAACGTGGTGGGACACGCCGGCCACCCCATGACGTCCCATGTCTCGGTGAACGAGCGTCGCCAGCCCCGCTCGAGTGGTGGGAAGAAGAGTGTTGCCGACAGCGGCGACACGATGTCGGGCATGATCTCGCCGGCGTTGCCGCGGGTGAGCACCGGATAGTCCGGGTCGAGCGTGGTATCGAACTCGTACGTCGTCATGGATGCAATCCTCTCTTCGTCAGCGGCGCAGTGACAGCGTCGCGTCACCGATCTCGATCTGTGCAAACGTCGCCCGCGACGTGGCGAGCAGTTGGTTGACCAGCGCCTCGGGAATCCCCGCGGGCGCGAACTCATACGTGCGCTTGGCCGGGCCGGCGGCACGGGTTGCTTCCACATCCGGAAGTGGCACGAGATAGCGACGCAGCAGCTCCTCGTCGGACATGTTGCGATCGCCGTACTCGACTTTGAGTTCTTCGATCGTGGGTTGCGGCGGTGACCACTGCTGCACCTCTTTGCCCCGATCGGTCGACAGCATGCGGTCGAGCACGTTGGGGTCGATCGGGGCGGGTGGCTGGCCGAGATGACCGAGCACATACACGAGCACTTCGTCGGGCACCGTGCCGTAGCGCTCCCCCGTCACGACGTTGAGGACGGATTGGATCCCCATCAGCTGCGAGAACGGCGTGGCGGAGATGGGGTGCCCTAGGTCGGCGCGAACCCGCACCACTTCTTCGAGCACTTCCTCGAACCGATCGCTCATGTTGTACTGGGCCAACTGTGCCTTGAGCGTGCCGGTCATACCGCCGGGCAGCTGATGCTGATACGGAAAGACCGTGTACTCGTTGGGAACGCCGATGAGATGACCTTCCTGCTCGGCGACCTTCCGCATGTGCGCGCTGATTCGCTTCACCCGTGCGAGGTCGACCGACGTGGTGTGGCCCGTCCACTTCAGATTCTCGAGCGTTTGCTCAGTGGATGGCAGCGACGGGCCGTTCGCCATCGGGCCCGGTGCAGTGTGCAGCACACGAACACCGGCTTCGACACCGATGAGATAGTTGTATCCGGCGACTCCCACCGTGTTGTGGCACTGCATCTCGATCGGCACGTCACCCGCGGCCGCTACAAGCGCGGGCATCAGCGTCTTGGCTCGCTCGGGCGTGAGGATGCCGGCCGCGTCCTCGAAGTAAATCGCGTCGGTGATGCCCCAGCCGATGTACTCGCGAATTCGATCGGCAAACCACTCGTCGGTATGCACCGGACTGATTCCGTACATGATCGCCGGCACGACTTCGCACCCGGCGCTCGCGACGGCGCGACACAGCCGCTCCATCTTGTCCATGTTGTACAGGCAGTCGTAGATCCAGAAGCTGTCGATGCCGTGCTTGGCCAGCGTACGAATCCACAGATCCATCAGCGAGTCAGGCGTGAGGCCAAACTTCGCAATGCAGTTCGACCGCGACCCAGAGCGCAGCTTCGATGTGGGCAACCAGGTGCGCCACAGGTCGAGGCCGTCCCACGGGTCTTCGCGGTTGTAGCGCATCATGCATTCGAAGATTGAGCTGCCCGTGAGGTCAACGACGCGGAAACCAGCCGCTTCAATATCGGCGGCGACATCGGCGAGATGGGCCACCTTCATCCGCATGCCCCACAGGCTCTGCTGACCGTCACGAAGGGTTTGATCGATGATCTCGACGTGAGCCACGTCAGTGTGCTCCTTCCAGGTTGAGCTCGGGCAGGAAGACTCGCTCGAGCCAGCGGGTGTCGACGTTGTCGGCCATGAAGTCAGGGTGGCCGATGATGCGGCGGTGCAGGTCGATGTTCGTGTCGACTCCGGCCACCGTGAACGCATCGAGCGCGGCACCCGCACGTTCGATCGCGTGCGCCCGATCACGCCCGTGCACGATGAGCTTCGCCAGCAACGAGTCGTAATACGGCGGCACGACATAGCCCTCAAACGCGTGGGTGTCGATGCGAATGCCTGGTCCCTCTGGGGCCTGCCACGTCGTGAGTCGACCGGGTGACGGTATGAAGCCCGCGGCCGGCGACTCGGCGTTGATGCGGAACTCGATGGCGTGGCCGTCGGCCGCGATGTCATGTTGGCCGAACGACAGCGGTGCGCCCGCGGCCACCCGCAGTTGCTCGCGAACGATATCGATGCCAGTGACCATCTCGGTGACCGGATGCTCGACCTGGACCCGCGTGTTCACTTCGAGGAACGAGAATTCCTCACGATCGACATCGACCAGGAACTCGACGGTGCCGGCACCGACGTAGTTGAGTTCTCGCCCAAGCGCGAGTGCAGCCTGAGCGATGTGTTCCCGCAGCGCGGTGGGCAGCGCTGATGCCGGAGCCTCCTCGACCACCTTCTGATAGCGGCGTTGCAACGAGCAGTCGCGGTGCGCGAGGTGAACGAGGTTCCCGTGCGAGTCGCCCATCAGCTGGACCTCGACGTGGCGGGCATGCTCGACGAAACGCTCGATGTACAAACGGCCGTCACCGAACGCGGCGAGGGCCTCGTTCGACGCGACCGCAAATCGATCGAACAGCTCCACGTCGCTGTCGACTCTGACCATTCCTCGCCCACCGCCACCTGCCGCCGCCTTCAGCAGTAGCGGGAAACCAATCCGACGCGCGACGAGCGCGGCGTCGTGAGCACTGGCGACCGTATCGGATCCGGCGCCGACCGGGACACCGGCCGATCGGGCGCATTGACGCGCCACAACCTTGTCACCGCCCCGGCGGATGACCTCTGCGGGCGGACCGATGAAGATCAGACCGTTGTCGGCGCATGCTTCGGCCAACGCCGGCTGCTCCGACAGAAACCCGTAACCCGGATGCACCGCGTCGCACTCGGCCAGCAAGGCACCGGCCACGATCTGGCCGACGCGCAGATAGCTCGACGCCGGGCTCGGTGCACCGATCGCCACGACATCATCGGCGAGGCGAGCGGCCAGCGAGTCGATATCGGCATCGCTGACCGCGACGACAGCTTCGAGGCCCTCGGCATGGCAGGCCCGGATGATCCGAACAGCGATCTCGCCGCGATTTGCCACCAACACTCGTCGGATCGGCGCGAGCGTCACGGAGCGCTGCCGGTGTGAATCGCGAAAAGGGGCTCGTCCTTCTCGACGGCCACGCCGTCCCGCCCGAACACCGCCACGATGGTTCCGGCGACGCCGGACTTCACGTGGTTCATCAGCTTCATCACTTCGATGATGCAGAGCGTGGAGGCGGTATCGACGGCGTGACCGACATCGGCAAACGGCGGCGCACCGGGCTGCGGCGAGCGCCAGAAGATGCCGGGGGACGGCGATCGAACGACAAACGCGTCGGCAGCGAGATCGGCAGCCGTCAACGGGCTCGACGGTGCAACCGAGGCCGGATTCGCTGGCACCCTGCTCAGGGTTTCCAACTCGGGGCGAGCATCGGGTTCAACGCGTTGAGCGGACACATGCCCCAAGCCGGGATCGGTCGACTCACCGGCGCGCAGGTGGACACGCACGGACCCAACACGGACATCGATCTCGGACCAAGTCGATTTCTCGAACGCCTCGACGACGCGGCGAATGGCATCACTGTCACTACTCAACGCCCCTCCCCCTTCCTGATCCCCATCAGTCCTAGCCGACGCATCCTACGTCTGGCGCAGGCATCGGTCGATCAAACCTGGTGCACAGTTGGGATACACCGCCCGGTTCCGGCAACATAGAGTCGGACAGGGGAGGACTTTGGTGTGAGTGCTCATATCGCGACGGTCAACGACGGCCCATCGGATCGCCTCCTGAGGGGCGTTCCCAACTTTCGCGATCTTGGCGGACTCCGAACCGTCGGTGGCCAAACGATTCGGTCGGGCGTGCTGTTCCGCAGCAGCGGGCTGGAGGAACTGACCGCATCTGACGTCACCTGCCTTGTCGACAAGATAGGCCTGCGTACCGTGATCGACTTGCGGTCACATCATGATCATGAGATCGCTGAACCGCTGCTCGGTACGGGCATCGAGGTCGTGAACATTCCGATCGAGCGCGATGGAGCGCCAACCGATCTGACGCGGCCAATGCGGCCCGACGGCCGCGCCGATATGTCACTCGTGTACACGATGCTGCTCCACAAGTCGGCCGATCGATTCGCCGAGATCATCAAACTCTTGGTCAACGGCGCGACGCCAGCGGTGTTTCATTGCGTCTCCGGCAAGGATCGCACCGGTGTCGTGGCCGCACTAGTGCTCGAATCGGTTGGTGTCACACGCGAAGGTGTCGTTGCCGACTTCATGCGAACCAACACCGTGCTCGGCGAACTCGTCGCACAGCTTCACCGACGGCCTGCGTACGCCGGCATTGTCGACCAACTTCCACCGGGCGTGCTCGATGTTGAGCCCTGGTACATCGCCGACTTCCTCGCCGGTATCGACGCCGACCACGGTGGGGTAAGACAGTGGCTCATGAATCGTGCCGGTGTCACTATGGCAACGCTCGATGCACTCACCACACTCCTCGTTGACACCGGCAGGCCTACATGAACTTCGATGAACCCAGTCACGTGACCGAACTTCGCAACCGCGTCGTCGCGTTCATGGATGAGCACATCTATCCCAACGAGGCGACCTACTTCGAGCAATCGATGACGCTGGGGCCGTGGGCGATATGGCCAATCGTCGAGCAACTCAAACCCGTGGCCCGAGCGGCCGGATTGTGGAACCTGTTCCTGCCATCCAAAGCAAGCAAGGGTGAGATCGTGCGTCAGATCGAGCGGGTGGTGTGCCTGCGTGAGTTCGTCGACGGGATCGATCTGTCCGTCCTGCCCGCGGCCCGAGTGCGGGCGCTGGCGCGCTACGGGTTGATGGCCAAGGCCGGTGCGCTTCGTGACCTGAGCGACCGTCGGCGTCGGGCGACATTAATCGCGAGTCTGGTCGAGTTACGGGCCGAGGCTGCCGACGATCTCGGCGACACGTCGACATGCAACTGGCCGAACGCGGTCGGCAAGCGGAACGAGACGCAACCACTGCGCAGGTCCGCGAGATTCCACGATTGGCGGCTGCCGCTGGCGAGCTTGGTGAGGCAGTCAGGTTCGTTCTTGACGGCCTGTTCGATGAGTCCCTGAGCGACGCCGCGTTCCGAGATCGTCTTCAGATCGGTCTGGCCGTGCAGCCCCTACAAGCCGGAGGCGGTGAAGGCATTGTTGTCAGCGGCACCGTGTGCTTCGGCATCGTCTACGACAAGCGCAAAGGATATGTCTATACCGGCGCAGCAGCCGTATTCGTTGGCGGCGGAGTCGGGGTCGGATTGCCTTTGTCACTTCGCGTGGTCGAAACGTATTCGCTTCTTGCGATCCCTCCACGCGGCGCGCGAGTCGCCGAGGTGCCAGACGCCGTTTCGGTCGCAGGTCGGCCGCATCGACAGCACGGACTCCGGAAGTACTCTGGCTGAGAGGGCAGCGAGAGGGCTCACGATCTGCCGGTACGCGTACTGGTCCAGGATGTCGAGCGAGGTCACCGTTCGATAGTTACTCGGATCAGAATTCTTCGGGTACCGCAGAATTGCGCGCCTCGTTGGAAGTCGATCCTCGTAGATGCGGTGGCGCACAAGTTCCGCGATTTCGGACGGATCGGCCCGCACAAGGTCCTTCGCAGCGAGGGGGTCAGGAAGGATCGAGTCGCTCAACCCGCCCGCGAGCGCTAGGGCGTGCCCTGCAAGATAGGGAGACGACAGATGTCTGAGTTTGGAGGCTAAAAGATACATTTCCCGCCGATCTATTCGACACTTCTACGACTTTCCCGTAATACTACTCCTATGACAACCGCAATGGCTCGAAATTCTCTCGTTCGGTTCTCGTTCTCCAACGTCCGCTCATTCCGCGACGACGCATCGATTTCGTTCGAAGCGACCCGGATGGCAGAGCCGGGCATCGCACGTGCAGTCCCGTGGCGTGCGGACGGGGCGATGTTGCAAGTCCTACCGGTTGCGGGTGTCTTCGGAGCGAACGCGTCGGGTAAGACCAGCACTCTGCGGGCGATGGCTGACATGCGCGGTCTAGTGCTCGCCTCGTTTCGGCACGGCAGCAAGGGCACGCTGATCCCACGTCGACCGTTCCGCCTCGATCAGGCCTCAGTGGAGAGACCGAGTCATTTCGAGGTAGACGTCATCATCCGAGGTGTTCGTTGGCAATACGGATTCGACGTGACCGACACGGAGGTCGTCAGCGAATACGCCTACCGTTTCCCCAAGGGCCGACAATCGCTCGTCTTTGAACGCGACGGCGAGAGCTTCCAGTTCGGTGTGCCGATGCGCTCGTCCGGCCGGACACTGGAAAAGATCACTCGCCCGAACTCGCTCCTGCTCTCAGTTGCAGGCGCGACCCTTGACGCCGAACTTGTTCCGCTGTTCGCATGGTTCACCGCCAACCTGCGACTTGCCGAAGCCGCCAGCAGAGGCATCCGCGCTGCGCGTACCTCGGAGCTCGTCGAGTCAGGTCAGCGCGAACGCGTCCTCGCATTGATCCGTGCCGCAGATCTTGGTGTCACCGACATTCACCGCGAGAGCGCGAGCGCCGAGTTCGTCGACCGGATGCATCGTGCCGTTCGGATTCTGAACGGCATCGAGGGAGAACCCGATGGCAGCGACGCCGAGCACTTTGTCGTCGAAGACTTCGTACGCCTCACCCACTCCGGACCCGACGGACGCACCCAACTCGAACCAGACGAAGAGTCGCTCGGCACGCTCGTTTGGATCGGCATTATCGGCCCAGTGATCGACGCGCTCGATGATGGCTGCGTACTACTAGCTGACGAACTCGACGCAAGTTTGCACCCTCGACTCGGTGAGCAACTGATCAGACTCTTCCAAGATCCCGTAACAAACCCGAAAGGTGCACAACTGGTTTTCAACGCGCACAACCCGGTCTTCCTCGGCGACTCGGCCGAGCGACCGATCGGACGCGACCAGATCTGGATCACCGAGAAAGCCGAAGACGGATCATCACGGCTATACAGCGTTGCCGAATTCAGCCCCCGGCAGGACGAAGCACTCGGCCGACGCTATCTCCAGGGACGATATGGCGGGATGCCCGTCATTGATCCTTCCGGGTTCGAACGCGCCGCCGAGCCCGTCCACGAGTTCACATCGGCGTGAAGAACCGGCACGCCCCGCCCGCCAAACGATCGTCTCGAAGCCGGCCACAACGGCGGATCGTGAAGCTTCTGACCGAAGGCCGACTCACCGAAGTCGAGTACTTCACAAAGTGGGCTTCGCTCTACCGCGAGCGACTGACCGTGGACCTTGACGACACTCACGGCTCGCCGATGACGCTCGTCAAACGCGCCGTCGAACTGGTAGACCAACGCAGGAGGGCCATCCGTCGGGAACGCACGAACGCGCCATTCGACGAGATCTGGTCCGTCTTCGACTGCGACGAACATCCTTACGTCCAGGAAGCCATCGCTCTCGCCGAACTCCATCAGATCGGCGTCGCCTTCTCGAACCCATGCTTCGAGCTTTGGCTGGTGCTGCACGCAACTGATCTGCGGCGCCACACCGAACGCCACGCGGTACAGACGATGAGCGCAGTGCTCGGCTTCACGATCGGCAAGGGCCTCGGACCCGATGCATGGCCTAAGCTCCTAGCAGATTGGGAAGAAGCTGAGTCGCGCAGCCTGGCCTTGAACGACATGCACAGCGGCACCGGCACCCCCGCCGGCAGCAACCCCTCCACTTCCGTAGCGCACATCGTTCGCAGCCTTCGGCGTGAGCAAGCCTCCGACTGAAGAAGGGCAACGAATTCGTCGACGGGGCCCACACTTGATCAACTCCCTCAGCGCGTTGGGACGCGGACCGGTCGAACCCAGATCTGTCGCTGCTTCCCGAGCTAGTGGGTGATAACGCCGATTCTCACCCACCAGCGAGGGAACTGTCGGAGTTCAACCCGTCTCCGATTCCTCGTCAAGAAACCGCTCACGACGGAATGTCAAGAATGATTACGAGCATTTCGCGGATCTGGGCCAGCGCGACGGCACCGACGTTTCCAACGGGCTCGCCGAGTCGCGCTGGGGCGACCGCTCGCACATGCTGACTTTGAGCCGCTGATCTCGCCGTGAGACCGTTCCGAGACTCTGGGTCGATCTCGACCTCGGTGCCATAGCCACGAAGTGTCGAGGTCAACGGAACGATATGCACCACGGTAGGTGCCCCGTCGAGGATCGCCTGCGCTGTCACGAGTACGGCATCTGGCATGAAACACCTGCTCATCGGCCACGAATAGATGGGTTCGGTCCGAATTCGCCTGCCGTGCATTCCGGACTCAGCAATCGTGTTTCCGCTGGTCACAGCCCCGTCCTTCGGCGAGGTGATCGGACGAATTGGCTACATGGCCCTTTGCCGCAGCTACCGTCACGACGGGCCTACCTGCGAGTACGTGCTCGACTGGTTCCACATCGCGATGCAATTCACCGTCCTCGCCAACACGATGCACGGCCTGGAGGCCGACCCTGAGTTCGACGACGACCCGACGACATCGTGAAACTTGAGGTCGAGCTACGACGCGATATCGGCCGAGCGAAATGGCATGTGTGGCATGGCAACATTCACGACGCTCTCGAACTGCTCTCCTACACAGTGTTCGGCCTCGAAGGCTGCGCCGACAACGACGCCCGGGCCAAAGCAGTCACACTTCTCCACGAGCTGCACGGATACCTGGAACGAAACCAAGGCTCGATCCCGAGTTACGCCGAACGGCATCGTGCCGGTGCACCAATCTCGAGACCGTTACAAATCGGGGGAGGTTCGGATTTCGCCGATTGCTTCGACACCTCTCGTCGGCGCTATGCCAGCGGCCGCCCCGGAGGGGTCACTGGTTTCAGCATCACGATGCCAAGTCCATGGTGTGGCGGGCCGCCCATCCAGAGATGCCCTCTCCCGATTTGTAACGGTCTCCAACGAAGCCTTCCAGCACCTTGGCCAGATCCGGCTAACCCACTGAGCGATGCGCTGCGTTGTCGACGTTGCACCGCGGACAAGTCCACTCGTAACCGGCAGGGTGTCTGTGAAGCGCGACGGCGACATCGGCGCACACATTCAAGCATGAACCGGTTGATCTGTTCCGTAGCGGACCGTTTCGACATAGCTGCACTCCTTCGCCTTTGGAGGCCTCACGCTCAAGCTGAGGTCATTGCGGGAAGGAACGTCGCGGTTGATAGCCCTCGTCACCTGTGTGGCGGAGTGATGTCATTGAGCAGGCGGTGGATCTCTGAGACGCCGGCAACCGCCGTGTCCAGGTGCGCGGCACACGCGAGAAGGTTGAATGTGCGGCAACCGGCCGATACGTATGGCGCCAGGAATTCGGCGATGGTGTCGGGGGTACCGCAAGGGCTGTAGCGCTCGAATCGTTCGAATGGGAGGTTGTACATGCCTTCCATGGCCGGAGCGAGTGACGCGCGTCCCGCCGCGGGATCGTTTCCGATGCCGCACCAGACTTGCATCGCGTGTTGCCATTCGACGTTCCGCCGGCCGGCCGCCGCGGCGGCGTCGTCGATGGCGGCAGTCGCTTCTTCGAACCGTCGCGCGGAGTTCCAGATACCGATCCAGCCGTCGGCGAGGCGTCCGGCGCGGCGTAGCGCGAAGTCTGAGCGGCCGCCGACGATGATCGGGATGGGTGGTTGCGGCGCGGGCAGGATCAAGGCCTCGTCCATGTCGAAGAACTCACCGTGATGAGTGACCGGTGTTCCCGCGAGCAACGCCCGAAGGACGCCCAGGGATTCGTCCATGCGGCGCCCCCGAGTACGTGGATCGATACCGCAGATCTCGAACTCGTGCGGGTCCTCGCCGCCGACACCGACGCCGAAGATGAGCCGGGCGGGATACCTCTCGGACACTGATGAGAGCTGACGGGCCACCAGCACCGGATGACGTAGGGGCAGCAGGTACACCGCGACGAACGCTCGCAACGAGGGTTCGGTTGCGAGTTCGTGGGTCGCTGCGATGAGCCCGTCGAAGCCGGCACCGGCGATGAAGCTGACGTGGTCGCCGCACACGACATGATCGAGACCAGCCGCGGCGATCGCACGTGTCGAGGTTGAAGGCGTCGCGTCCGGGGTGAGCGCGGCCATACCGACAGAAACCATCAGCGACTCCTCGGTTCGATCCACAACGCTTCGGCGGTGGCGAGGACGGTGCCGTCGGGGGAGAGCAGCGCGCCGCCGCTGGACCATTTGCGTCCGGCGCGGCCGAGTGGCCAGGCCATGATCACGCAATGATCACCGAAGGACGGAAGCGCCTTGATGTCCAATGCCAGGTTGGCCAAGAGGACGACGCCGACAGGCTCGGGCTGATCCGAGAGTGCGAAGGCGCTCGCGGTCGGACAGTCCATCGCGGCCCACACCAAGGGGATCGATACGTGACCTTCGTCGAGGACGTCGGTAACTTCCCATGGCGCAGCTACGAGATCGCGTCTGGGAACCGGCCCGGCGAATATTCGCAGCGCGTTGTCGGGGCTGCGGTCGGGACCGCAGCCGAAGCAGGTGCGGAACGGGTGTGTGGGTGCGATTTGGGTGAGGTAGGCGGCGCGACCTTCGAGGGCTTCGTCCCACGACACGGTACGAGGCGCAGCGGCCGCCAATGACTGCGGTCGACCTTCTCCGACAACTGCCTGGCCGTGCCGAACGCGTACGACGTCGCAACCCGACTCGACCGACAACGGCGTCTCGAGGGGTGGCATGGAGCGCAAAGTCACCGTTGCTGCGAGTCCGACGCGTTCTGCGATCAGGCCCGCCATCCACCCGCCCTGGGCCGAGTCGGGTGGCCCGTTACAGCCTCGCGGAATGATGACCGTACGCGCTGACGCGTCGTGGTTGTGCGGAGCGCCGATCGTGGTCCGCGAGCTGTCCGTCGTGGATCTCATGGCGTTCTCCAAAGTCGGACGACACGCGCTGTCGCGCTCGTCGATCGGCCGGTGTGGTTCGGTGCTCATGTGACGGCGACGCCACTGATCTGGGGCCACACGGGCACGAACACGCCACCGAGTCGGTAGTGCTCGATCCGCACGTCTGCGAAACCGGCAGACGCGATCGTGGCCGCGGTGTCGCGGTCGAGGTAGCAATCGTCGAAGACATATCGCCATGGCCGACGCAACAGCGTCTGCATTGCTCGCAGCGGACCCGGAGTGGACCCAACGTGCTCGATGAACACGAAGCGTCCTCCAGGACGCAGGATGCGACGCACTTCCTCGAGCGCAGCTGCTGGGTCCTCCACGGTGCACAGCACGAGTGTGCAGATCACAGCGTCGACGCTCGCGCTTGCGAGCCCGGTCGACTCAGCACGTTCCCGGCGAATCTCAAGGTCGATCCCGTAGCGCGCGGCCTTACGTCGCAGTGCGTCGTGTGTGTACGCGTTCGGTTCGATGGCGATGAGGCGGCTACCGGGCGCGAGGTAACGCATCGAAGCACCCGCTCCCGAACCAAGCTCGACGACGAGTGGAGGTAGGTCTGCGAAGAGGGCCTTCTTGCGCGCACCGAGGCGTCGATGGAGGTACCGGTCCATCGACTCGAAGAACTTGGCGTTGGCCCAGGCTCGTCTTGGATGAGGGCGACGCACGGGGTCGCGGCGCGCGGGTTGTTCTGTCGCGGTCATTTCATGGCTCCACGGGTCGTCCGACGGCTTACCGACACAACATCGCGAAGACCGCTCGCGTCGCGCTCGCGTGGACGTCCGCAGGCGGAGTCGCCAACGTCAGAAAGCTTTGGACGCAGAGTTACGAACTCAACAGCTCCTCGACGGCGCCGATGATGTCGCCGACGTCGCGCGCATCAGGCAGATGCCAGGCACCGTCCTTGGCGACAAACTGGGCCGACGGCAACGCGGCGGCGAGCGCTTCCCCACCCGCGAACGGGATCACGCGATCACCGCGGTAGTGCAACACCAGTGCCGGCGCTCGAACCTTCTCGACGAGATCGCTGACATCGGTGTTGTAAATCGCTTCGAGGTAGCCGGCAGCCACGTCCATCGGAGCGCTTTCGCGCAGGATACGCGCGAAATGCGTCGTCGAGGCACCCGACGCTCCTGGGCGGTACAGACCGGCCAGCAGTTCGGTCGCAATGCTCGGGCGCTGACGCAACAGGTCCAGGATCGGTCGACCGAGGTCACCGAACGTCTTGGGTCCGCTCGCGTATGTCCCGAACAGCACGAGGTGAGACACCCGGTCGGGTCTGCGGGCCGCGCACGCCAGCGCGATTGGCCCCGCCCCCGACATCGCGAACAGCGCAGCCGGTTCACCGAGATGTTCCAGCACGGCTTCGAGCTCGCCGACGGCGGCGTCGACGCCGAAATCGCGAACCGTGCCCCCCGACAACCCCGTGCCGCGCCGGTCGTAGGTGATCGCCCGGCGATGACGCGAGAGGTGCTCGATCAGCGACGACCGAGGATCGCGTCCCTCGGCGATCACCGCAAGGTTGGAGAGCCACGCCGGGACCACGATCACCGGGGAGCCAACTCCAAGATCACCCCAAGCGAGATCGATCCCCTCGCTGGTCAGGCGTTTCAACGACAGGTCCTCGACGGACAGCCGCTGATCACTGCGTCCGCCAGCCAAGGCAACCGACTCAGTCACCGGGTCCACGTCACCGCGCAAGATCGCCGCTTCCAATCGTCGGAGTCGTGGTGAGGGCTCCAAACCCAGCTCTTCGACCAGATGGTCTCGGTGAGCCTGGAACACGCGAAGCGCCTCGGCATCACGCCCGGTGGCGGAAAGGGCGCGCATCAAGGTCGCTTGTGCCTCGGCGCGCAACGGGTGCTCCAACACGAACGTGTCCAACTCCGTGATGGCACCCTTCGGCTCGCCACACGCCAGCAGCGCGTCAGCGTGTGCCTCGATCGCTTGGAGATGGAACTCCTCCAACCGGACCTGCTCAGCACGCAACGGCTCGACATCCTCGAACCCGGCGTACGGCGCACCCCGCCACAGGGACAGCGCGTCGTGCAACAGCGCGCGGGCGACCGACGGTTCTGCCCCGATCGCGGCTCGAACCGCGCGTTCGAATTCGATCGCGTCGACGGTCGCAGAGCCCAACTCGAGCGCATAGCCCGGGGCGCGCGTCGCTACGGTGGGAGCACCTGGGAACCGCAGCCGCTGACGCAGCCGGAACACCTGGGTCTGCAGCGCCGCATCCGGGGAATCAGGAAGCCCGTCGGGCCAAACGGCATCAACGAGCGCATCCACGGAAACGATTTGCCCCGACCTCGACACGAGACGGGCGAGCAAGGTCTGCAAACGACGACCCGGCACACCACGAACCTCGCCCGAGGCATCGACCATCTCGACCCCGCCCAACACACGCACGGTCACCGAAGACAGCACCATCGGCCAAGTATCGCGCCACTACAGGCCTCGACGGGCACCGTTCACGCGGACGTCGCCGTCGGAGGACCCACCCCGCGACGTTGCGTCAGCGCTGATACGAAGAGAACTGGCGCCCTCGACAGGAATCGAACCTGTGACCTTCCGCTTAGGAGGCGGACGCTCTATCCGACTGAGCTACGGCGGCGGAGTCAACAGCGTAGGTGACCTCGACGTCACGAACGTGGCGACGACTACAAATAGAGTATTCGAGGAGGCAAATACCGGGCCGTAAGCACCCCAATCCTTAACGGAGACCGTTACAAATCGGGGGAGGTCAGGCTGCTGCGGCTGATTGTTGGTTCCATCGGTTGATGTCGTGATCGAGGCGTTCGTCGAGCACGTGGGTGCGGATCACGTCGTAGCTCGACCTCAAGCTTCACGATGTCCGCGGGATCGTCGTCGAACTCAGGATCGGCCTGTAGGCCGTGTATCGTGTTGGCCAGCACGGTGAACCGCATCGCGATGTGGAACCAGTCGAGGACATACTCGACGGTCGGGTTCATCCGATCAGTCCACCCAGCAAGATCGGTAGCGCCGTCGGAAAGAAACGTGACGAGCTGATTGGCTTGTAACCCTTGAGCGGTCAGGGTGTTTCGGATCCGTCGGCGTGGTCGGGTGTCGATGTTGGGGACGAACCCGAACCGTCTGACTTGGCCGTCGTGTCGGGTCACGGTCCCGCACACGGCCTGGAACCATCCGTCGCGCCGGGACGTCTGAGCACTCGAATGAACATAGCCGCCATCGATGTTCACCACGAGTGGCATGTCTGGTTTCGGTAGTGCCCGGGGAGCGTGGCCGGAGCCGTCCATGTATGCGTACTCATCTTCGCTGTCGAGTTCGGCGTCAAGGCGGGCGCCGATGCGATGCACATGCCGGCAGGTTTCGTTCCCATGCACGACCCGACCGACCGGCAACAGTTCACCAAGCAGCTTCCCGGCGGCTGAAAATGCCATGTGAGCAGCCAGTTTGGCTTCGACCAGCCCCAGCTCCGGCGTGAAACGTTCCGGCAACAACGTCGCCAGCGGAGTGAACGTCATGCGGTCTGCGCTGCTGCAGATGCAGGTCCACCAGCGTGGGTTCGGCACCGTGACCACCCCATACAAGCTGCGGAGCTTGAGCTGGCGGGTGTCTTTATAGGCAAACCGGCGGCCACACTCCTCGCAATGCTCAACCGTCGCGAGGGCTGCGGCGCAATGCTCGTCACGGACCTGCACCAGGCATTTGATGTACTCCGACAGGCTAGTTCTCCCACGCCCGGAACCCGTCATGACCGCCACACCACTCCGGTGGCCCAGCACGCCGACCAGACAAACATGCGATCCTCGACCCAGGCTCGGCGGTGACCGCTTCAACCCGGATATCGACCACCCAGCCAGCCGGCGAAGAAATCGTACGCCCAACAGAACCTTTCACCCACCCTCAGACCGAGACTGTCGAGCGTCACCTTGCGGGAATCCCCGGCGTCAACAGCCCAGTCCGTCGACTGCCCGACGGCTCGTATCGTGAACCTGTGGAGATGCTCACCCGACCAGCTGAACAAGATCAACATTGCCTCGTTCAGCACAGCAAGAGTCGCCGCGGCGGGCACTTCGATCGTGCGCACGATCAGAGGGCTCACCCCGCGAAGCACCAACCGAAGACGGACCACGACCCGATCATGCCAACCCCGTCAACCTCCCCCGATTTATAACGGTCTCCTAAGCGGCGAGACCGTTACAAATCAGGGGAGGTTCTGGACG
>JANMCE010000364.1:0-10197 GCA_031360915.1 Actinomycetes bacterium
TGCTGCCCACGGTGTTCCATTCGGTGCAGTCCGACGAGTCGCGCCACATCAGCAACGGGTACGCCACCTTGTTAATGGCGCTGTCCGACGAGGGCAACCACCAGTTGCTCGAGCGCGACCTGCGCTACGCGTGGTGGAACAACCACCGGGTCGTGGACGCCGCTATCGGCACGTTCATTGAGTACGGCACCAAGGATCGCCGCAAGGAGCGTGAGAGCTACGCCGAGATGTGGCGTCGCTGGATCTACGATGACTACTACCGTTCCTACCTGGTGCCGCTTGAGAAGTACGGCTTGGTTATCCCGCACGACCTCATCGAGGAGTCGTGGAACCAGATCTGGAACAAGGGCTACGTCCATGAGGTCGCCCAGTTCTTCGCCACCGGTTGGCTTGCTAACTATTGGCGGATCGACGCGATGACCGACGAGGACTTTGAGTGGTTCGAGTTCAAGTATCCGGGCTGGTATGACAAGTACGGCAAGTGGTGGGAGAACTACAGCCGCTTGTCGACGCCCAATGGGCACCACCCGATCGTGGCCGAGGACGTCGACTACGTCTATCCGCATCGTTGCTGGGTCTGCATGGTGCCGTGCCTGGTTCGTGAAGACATGGTTATGGACGAGGTCGACGGCCAGTGGCGCACGTATTGCCACGAGGTCTGCCACTGGACCGACAAGACGGCGTTCCGTCCGACGTACATGGGGCGCGAGACGCCGAACATGGGTCGGCTCACGGGCAAGCGCGAGTGGGAGACGTTGTACCACGGGTGGAACTGGGCCGATGTGGTCACCGACATGGGCTTCGTCCGCGACGACGGCAAGACCTTGACGGCGCAGCCACATCTCAACCTTGATCCCAAGAAGATGTGGACCACGGACCACTTGCGGCGGATGGGCAATGTACTTAGCCCCAACGTGTTGCTCAACGAGATGTCCGACGCCGAGCGCCAGGCATTCGCCGCTGACTACGTCCTCCAAGGTCCCGCCGGGCGCCCAGCGCCAGTCAACGCCTAACCCGGCTGATCAACGAAGAACTGCGAGAGGATCATGGCTGACAAGAAGCACATCGTCCGGTTCGAACCGGTCGGCATCGACATCGAGGTCGATGAAAGCCAGACAATCCTCCGTGCAGCCTTCGAGCAGGGCGTGATGCTGCCTCACGGCTGTAAAGAGGGGCAGTGCGCGTCCTGTAAGTGTTTCGTGCTGGAGGGCGAAGATATCGAGCTCGAGAAGTACTCGACCTTCGCCCTCCCGGACTTCGAAAAGGAAGAAGGCTTCACGCTGCTGTGTCGGGCCCACGCCTTTGAGAATCTGACGATCGAGCTGCTGCACTACGACGAGCAGTTGATCCGATCCGGGCTGCCGATACAGGTAGCAGTCGCGGAGGTGGTCTCCAACGAACGTGTCACCCACGACATGCGTCATCTCGTCATCCAGTTGATCGAGCCGAAAGAGATCAAATTCTTCCCAGGGCAGTACCTCGACTTCAGGATCCCGGGAACCGAGGAGACTCGGTCGTTCTCGATGGCCAACACGCCCAGCCGTGACGGTCGGCTCGAGTTCGTCATCAAGATCTTGCCCGGCGGCCGGTTCTCCCAGTTCCTGGACACACAGGTCAAAGAAGGCGACCGTTTGGAGGTGGACGGCCCGTACGGGGTGTTCACCCTGCGCGAAGGGCACGACAGCGATCTGATGTTCATCGGGGGCGGTGCCGGGATGGCCCCGATCTTGTCGCTGTTGCGCTCGATGGCAGAGCGTGGGATCACGAGACGAGCGAGGTATTACTACGGTGCCCGCCGCCGCCGTGACCTGTGTTTCGAGGAGGAACTGCGGGCACTGGAAGGCTCGATGCCAAACTTCCGCTTCATCCCCGCTTTGTCGGAGCCCGAAGACGGCGATGACTGGGACGGCGAGGTCGGGTTGATTACCGACGTCGTCGCCCGACACGAGTCCGACCTGAGCGGCGCCGATGGCTACATCTGCGGCCCGCCCCCGATGGTAGATGCGGCGATTGCCGCGCTCGTCCGTCTCGGGGCACCCGAGCAGCGGATTTATTACGACAAGTTCACCACGACCGGCGAGGCCGGCACATAAACCCGGGCCAATCACGGCCTCACCACACACAAATGGAAGGGAACACGTAATGACTGATATAGCAGTACGCAGTGTGCCGAAGCCGCAGTTCACCGACGCGGAGGCCGGCGCGAAGGAGTTCCCAGACTCCAACGCACGACAGTACAACTACTTTAAACCGTCTAAACGGAAGCAGACCCACTACGAAGACGTCACCGTCGAGGTCCAGCCGGATCCCCGGCACTACCTCAGTCAGGGCTGGCTTTACGGATTCGCCAACGGCGAGGCGGGCTATCCGTTGACGTGGACGAAGCTCAAGGCCTGGGGTCAAGACCTGCCCGAGCCCGTGCGCGGCCCGGGATCGGGGGGCTTGCCCAAGAACTTCTCCTGGCCTGCGCACGGCTGGCACGAGTTCCGCGACCCTAACGAAGAGTGGGAGATGACGTTTTACCGCTACGGCGCCAACGTCGTCCGCCAGGTCAACGCCAACGTCGACTTCGCCCGCCAGGCCAATGCCTTCGCTCAGTGGAACCCGAACTGGGTCACCTTCGTCGAGCGCCACGTCGGCGCCTGGATGCACATCGAGCACATTCTCGGGCTCTACGTGTTCAGCCACGCCAATCGTTCCGGCCCGACCAACATGCACAACACCGCGATCGTCGTCAACGGCATGCACAAGATCCGCTTCGCCCAGGACCTCGCCTTGTACAACCTCACACTCAGTGAGGAGATCGAGGCCTTCGACGGCGAGGCGCACCTGGATGTGTGGAACTCCGACCCAGCGTGGCAGGGCGCCCGCAAGCTGGTCGAGGCGTTGTGCGCTATCGAGAACGACTGGGGCGAGTCGATGTTCGCTGCCAACGTCGTGTTCGAACCACTGGTCGGCGAGCTGTTCCGCAGCCACCTCGTGCAACAGGCGGCGGCCGGCAACGGCGACTACGTGACACCGACGATCATCGGTGGCGGGGAGTATGACTACGGTCAGCGTGACCTGCGCATGACCATCGCGATGTTCGAGCCACGGGCAAGCGACAAGGAGTTCGCCGCGCACAACAAAGAGATCATGCAGGGCTGGCTCTCGAAGTGGGTCCCGCAGGCCATCGAAGCAGCGCGAGGACTGCAACCGCTGTGGTCCCAGCCCGACTTCAAGCCGCCGAGGTTCGAGGATGCTCTCGACCGGGCCAAGAATCGCTTCAGCGGCATCCTGACCGAAATTGGTTTGCAGACACCCAAGGAGCTAGCCCAGTGACCACCTTCAAGACCGCCGAGAGCCCGTTCAAGGCCGACCACACCGCTTCGAATATGTGCGGTGTCACAGTGATGAACAACCAGGTCGGGGCCCTCATCGCACAGGTGATGGCGACCAAGGCCAACGTCACGGTCACGCCCCTCCCGTCGATGATCAGGGTGGACGCGGTGAACCGAATGGACGTCATCTATTCGGAGCTGGATGAGGCTGCAGGGGAGGAAGATGGCTGGTTCGACGCGGCCGAGTTCGAGGAGAACATGTCGACCCACTACGGGCGCATGATCCACGAGGACGACCGGACCATCATGTTCGCCAACCCGGAGGACGCGGCCGATTACATCGACTTCGACCTGACGGCAACGACCTAGCGCCCGCACAGCGCTCTCTGTCGGACCGCCGGCTCGCGATCTGCGAGCCGGCGGTTCGAGGTTCCATGGCCGCCGGACGTCGGCGGCGCCCACCACAAGCATCCACCACAAGGAGCACGCAATGAAGGCAGTGCGGTTGCACGGCTACCACAAGCCACCCCAAATCGATGAGGTCGCGTCACCGACGATCGCTGGACCGCTCGACGTGATCGTGAAGATTGGCGGCGCCGGTGTCTGCCGTACCGACCTGCACATCATCGAGGGCCAGTGGGCGGACGCTATGTCCCCTGAGCTGCCCTACACCATCGGTCATGAGAACGCGGGCTGGGTGCAAGAGGTCGGCGCGGGTGTGACGCACATCGCGGTCGGAGACACCGTGATCCTGCATCCGCTAGCCACGTGCGGCCAGTGCCTGCCCTGCCGTCGCGGCAAGGACATGCAGTGCGCCGATGCATACTTTCCTGGCCTGTCGAACAACGATGGGGGCATGGCGGAGTACCTGCGCACGAGCGCCAGGTCGTGCGTCAAACTCAATCCCGACACCAAGCCCCAAGACGTCGCTGCGCTCGCCGACGCGGGTATCACCGCGTATCACGCCGTGCGTAAGGCGATCCCCCTGCTCTACCCCGGCACCACCGCCGTCGTACAGGGCGCGGGCGGCCTTGGCCACATCGGAATCCAGTGCCTGGCCGCCCTGACAGCCACGAGGATCATCGTGGTGGACAAGAATCCCGAGGCGCTCGCCCTGGCTAAGGCCATCGGAGCCGACGAGACCGTCGTCGCCGACGGCAACCACATCGAGGCGGTCAAGGAGCTCACCGGCGGCGAGGGTGCGCGGGTCGTCTTCGACTTCGTTGCCGAAGGGGGCGCGGAGCGCGACGCCTGGGCGATGACCGCGCCGGACGGCTCGCAGTTCGTGATCGGCTACGGTGGCGATGTGGCTGTGCCAACCCTCGACTTCGTCGCCGGCGAGAAGAACATCATCGGCAACATCGTCGGCACGTACAGCGACCTCGCCGAGCTGATGGTCCTTGCCCAGGCGGGCAAAGTGAAACTGCACACCCAGACCTACCCCTTGACCTCAGTGCTCAAGGCCCTGGACGATCTCGAAAATGGACAGGTCCGCGGGCGGGCCATTCTCGTCCCGTAATCATTCTCTGACCACCTAATAAGCGAGGGGTAGTACACGATGGCGAAGGAATTAAGATTTGGCGAGGAGGCCCGCGCCTTGCTCCTGTCTGGGGTCAACCAGCTCGCGGAAGTGGTGAAGTCCACCCTCGGGCCGAAAGGCCGCAACGTCATCTTGGAAAAAATTACCGGGTCGCCGGTGGTCACGAACGACGGTGTGACGATCGCTCGGGAGATCCATCTCAAGGATCAGTTCGAGAACATGGGCGCCCAGCTTGTCAAGGAAGCGGCCATCAAGACCAACGACATTGTCGGCGACGGCACCACGACCGCCACCGTGCTGGCCCAGGCCATCATTCGTGAGGGCATGATGGCCATCGCGGCTGGCGGCAACCCAGTCCTGCTCAAGCGCGGCATCGACCTCGCCGTTGCCCGTGTGGTCGAGCACCTGCAGACGGTCGCGCACCCGGTGGCGACCGAGGAGGACTACGCCCGGGTGGCGGCGATCTCCGCGAACAATGACTACGCAGTGGGCGGGGTGATTGCCCGAGCTCTGCACACCGTGGGCGATGCCGGCATCGTCACCGTGACGGAGTCTGCGCACTACGGGATGGACGTCCACTTCGTCGAGGGCTTCCAGTGGGACAATGGCTATATGTCGCCCTATATGGTGACCCACCCCGCCAGCCTTGAGGCGATCGTCGACGATCCCTACATCCTGCTCTGCAGCGAGAAGATCACCAAGGTGCAACAGCTCATGCCGTTGATCGACAAGATCATGCGCGACCCACGACCACTGGTCATCGTGGCCGAGAACGTCGAGGGTTCGGCGTTGAGCATGCTGGTGCACAACCACGTGAACGGCATCTTCTGCTGTGTGGCGGTGCGGGCCCCCGGCTTCGGCGACCGCCGGCTGCGCAAGCTCGAGGACATCGCCACGATGACCGGTGGCGAGGTGTACAGCAAGCACTCCGGCTTCACGCTGGAGACGATGACGGCCAGCCAGCTCGGCCGGGCCTCCCAGGTGCGGGTCACTGCCGACCGCACGGCAATCATCGGCGGGGCGGGCTCAGCGGACGCCATCGAGTTCCGGCTCACCCAGATGCGCGCCGAGCGCGAGCGCGCGACCTACGGGGTCGACGAGGACGTCCTCAACGAGCGGATCGGGTCGCTGTCGGGCAAAGTTGCGGTGATCAGCGTCGGCGCCCCGACCAACGCCGAGCTAGCCGAGCTGCAGCACCGCGTGGAGGACGCCCTGGGCGCCACCCGCGCGGCCATGGCGGAGGGCATCGTGGCTGGTGGCGGAGCCGCGCTCCTCCACGCCGCTTCGGCATTGGACGATCTCGACGTCAAGGATGACTATGCCGCCGCGGTGGAGATCGTCCGCCGCTCGTTGACAGAACCCGCGTTCCTGATCGCCACAAACGCTGGCTACCCCGGAGAGGAAGTGGTCGAGCAGACCACCGAGCTCGGGGTCGACGAGGGCTTCGACGCGCTCGAAGGCCGCTTCGGTAACATGATCGACATGGGCATCATCGACCCGCTTCGCGTGACCAGGGCGGCGCTGCAAAACGGTGCGTCGGTCGCCGGCCTGCTGCTCACGACCAACTCCCTGGTCGCCGAGGAGAAGACCCCATGGGGCGGCAGCGCCGCCCTCATGACGGAGTTCGGATCCTTGGACGAGGGCATCCCGCAACCCTCCCCCGACTCCAGCACCCCGCAGTCGCTGGGCCTGGGTCCGTCCAGAGGCTGACATGAAGATTTGGAACGGTGACATGATGATCGAGGGCAGCATCGACCCATCGCGCGCCGGTCGCTCGATATCTGACTCGAGCACCCCGCAGTCGCTCGGCCTCTGGACATGAGCGGGCCAGAGGCCGCGTCGCCGGCCTCCCCGGCCGTCCTCCGCAAGGTGGAGACGCCGGCCGCGGCCGCGCTCGCCGAACTCGCGGCGACGCTTGATGACCTCCAGATGGTGCTGCAGTGCTGTGAGCGCCTCATGGCCGAGCTCGCGCCGCGGCCGGCTGGGCCTGACATCGTCGCCGTCGAGGCCTTCTGGACGACGGCGCTGATCTCCTATGCGCGGTGCTTTCCGGCTGCAGGGTCAGGAGCCGGGCTCACCGAGGACGACGTCCGGGCAACCCACGCCGAGGCCGACGTGTTGTCGTGGCATGCGCTCCTCCTGCAGCTGCGCGACCACTACGCCGACCCGACGACCAACCCTCGGGAGCAGTTCTCGGTGGGAGTCGCGCAAGACCCGTCCGGTGCCGCGAGTGGCATCGGGATCACCTCGGCTCGTCAGCCGCTGGTGGACGATGTCACGGTGCGCCAGACCGGGGCCGTTGCCTATGCGCTGAGTGCCGTTGTCGACGAGCGGATCGTCGCCCTTCAAGCGACGGTCTTCGGCCAAGTGGAGCGCTTGCCTGAAGCGGACCTGGACCGGATGGTCAAGCTCGAGGTCGCGCAGCCCACCGCCGGGCAGTAACCGCACCGGTCGTAGCGCTCGAGCGACCAAGCCGTGGGTCAGTCCGCGTCCGTCGGTGCAGATGTCGGATCACCTTGCGCGCCATCGAGGAGCCGCAGCCGCCCATGGTAGGCGCCGGAGAATAGGCGACTCGGCCGGTACTCGAGGCGACGTTGGTCGCCGTCAGCAACCTCCACTCGGACCCGTGCAGCCGTGAGACGCCGAGCGAGTGGCACCGGCGTGTCGACGAGCACGAGGTAAGCGATCACCTCATGCGTACCGGAATCGACAGCGATCTCAGCGGCCATCCCCCACGGGATCGGCCACGGTCGGTGATTGACCTCGACCACGACGCGACCAAGCCTGCGGCTAATGGGCCCAGCATGGGCGCTGACGGCGATCGACGGTCGTGCCATCATGTCACAACGTGAGGAGAAGTCCGGTGAGGTACATTGCCAGCAATCCCACGCCGATGCCGGCGGCGACGACGCGCGTAGCGATGCCACGCACCATCGGGCGGCCGATCACCCACAGCACCTGAAGGATCGCTCCGGTCGCGATACCGAAGGCGATCGCGGCAATCGTCGGGTCGAAGGCGAAGCCCCCGAGCCAAACGCCGGGGATGGCAGGCCCACTCGCGACCGCGGCCAGCACCACCAGACGACGGATCGGGAGCCGCATCAGTCCGTCCTGGGCGAGCGGCGCGGCGATGGCGATCCCTTCCGTCACGTTGTGGACGGCAAAGCCGACGATCAGGGCCAGCCCGAGATCAGTCCTCCCTGTCGCAAGGGCCGCGCCGACGGCGATCCCCTCGCCGAAGTTGTGAATCCCGATTGCTACGGCCACCGAAGATGCGGCATGGCGCGTCCTCGTCGATGCTCCACTTGCCGACACCATCGTCAGCACGATCACCGTGACGACGGCAGCGACGACGAAGACCTCATGTCCCCGGAACGGCTCGCGGGCAGCGGTTGCCAGGTTCCATCCCTCAAGCACGGTGTCGACGAGGAGGAACGTGAGCAGTCCAAGCGTGAGAGCGAGAGCGAAATCGAGCACACGCCTGCGGGCGCTGGCAAGCAGCGGGAACGCGCAGAGCCCTGCCGCGACGGGGACGAGCCCGATGAACAGCCCGACCCACGAATAAGTCGCCCACGTGTGACCGTCCCGGTTCGGAGTGAGCGAGGCCCGGCCAAGGTCGAGGCGCACGACGTCTCCGTTGGACGTCACCAGTCCGACCTTGACCGGCACTCCCTCTTCCCACGGATACAGGATCTCAAGTTGCGTCGACGCGAACCGGCCGAGCCGACGATCGCCGATCGAATACCGCCAATAGCCGTCGTTGACGATGATCTGGCTAACCGTGAGCGGCTGGGTGCCGGCATTGCGCACGATGAGGCGTATCGCCGGAGGCTCGGCCACGAAGACGACCCGTTCCGCTGTCCCTGCCGCCTGCGGGAGCGCCGATCGAAAACCGTCGAGCGGGTTGCTGGCCAGGAAGACAGCGAACATGCCGATCAGCGCAGCGAGCGGTAACACGGCGAGTGCCAACCGCCGGCCTCGGCTCGGCGCACCTGGAACCGACTCGACGTCGTGGACGGTCACCGCCACAAGGTCATCGGTTCGGCTCATCTCAGCTCACCTCGAACATCGACATCCAGCCCAGCTCGACGAACTCGCTCTGATGGGCGTGGAACATGAACCGGCCGGGCTCGTGGTACGTGAACTCGAGCATGTGCCGCTCGGCTTGGCCCATCGTGACGATGTCGGTCAGCTCGTCTGGATTGAGCCCCGTACCCGTGCGGTAGAGCTGAAAGAAGTTGGCGTGGAGGTGGAACGAGTTGACCGGGTCGAACTCGGTGATGTTGATGACGTGGGCCCGCTGCAGCTCCCCGGCGGCGATCGGGATCGGCTTATCGAAGTATGCGAAGGCAACGGTGTTGGCCGCGTACACTTCGTTCTTGCCGTCGAAGTCGGTGTCGAACGCGTTCAGGACGAACACCATCTCGTGGGCTGGTGGTCGGCCACCGGGCGGGTCGACGATAAACGCGCCGTAGAGCCCGCGATGGATGTGGTTTGCGAGCGGGAGCGAGTGGCAGTGGTACAGGTGCGTCCCGAATGGACCCGCGACGAAGTCGTAGGTGAAGGTTTCTCCGGACGCCACCTCTCCCGCTCCGGCTATACCGTCCATGGCGGCCGGATGGTATCCGTGGAAGTGGATCGTGTGCGGATGCCGGGACGCGTTGAAGAGCTCAACCCGGATGCGGTCGCCTTGGGTTGCCCGGATCGTCGGCCCGGGAACTCGCCCGTTGTAAGTCCACGCTTCGAAAAAGACCCCCGGGGCGACCTCGATCTCCTTGGACGCTGCGATGAACCGATACTCGCGGACCGTCCGGCCCGTCACGTCCTTAGACATCTCACCACCGTCGAAGTCCGTGAGGATCTGGTGCGGGTCGAAGCCGTTTCGGGCAGCGTCGACGGTGCCAACGGTACCCAAATGGCCGTGCACGGGCATGGGTCCATTGTGTCCGTTATGCGCGTCGGACCTGCTGGACCCGGCCTGGGCCGCAAGCCCCCGGAACGCGGTCGCGCCGCCGAGCAGGCCCGCTCCACCGATGAGCGCGCGGCGAGTAAAGGTTCCACTATTCATCGAGAGCTACAGACTGGCGGCAGTGAACCGACCCCAGGAGCTGGTCGCCGAGGGCGTGGCGGGTGCCATCGACCTCGACCCATGTCGGGCCGCCGAAGGCCGCCCTCTCGACGACCTCCACCTCCGCACCGGGGCGCAGGCCGAGCTGCACGAGATGGGCGAGCGCCGGCGTGTCGTGATCAGAAACCCGCTCCACGACGGCGCGCACACCCACGTCGACAGCGCTCAACGCGACCAGGTCGGGCTCGACGTAGCGCTCTGCGCCGGGG
>JANMCE010000392.1:0-13856 GCA_031360915.1 Actinomycetes bacterium
GCGAAACCGGAGATGCCCGCCAGCACCGCCACCGGAACTGACCATCGGCCAAGAGAACGAGCGCGAAGTGCCATGAGTAGACGTTATGCCCCCGGGGAGAAAATAGCTTCCCGCGCGGGGCCAACTGCCCGCCTTCTTACACAGTTCACAAGTCCCGGAGCAGTTCGATGGCCAGTTGGCGGGCGGTAGAGGTGGCACGGCTGGCGGCGAGGAAGGTGGCGGTGATGGCTGCGGCAACGACGAAACCGAGGTAGGCCACGGGATGGCCAGCGTGGGTGGTGGGGTTTCGAACACTCCGGTGAACTGTTTGGTGCGGCCGTCCTGCAAGCGGAGGTGAAGGGTGTCGCCGAGAGCAAGTTGGAAGTCACGCGCCGTTTCGGCGGATACCAGCGCTGCATCGGGCTTCGCGGTAAGTCGGTCCATCAGTTGTTTGGCAGTGAGATGTCCGAACAAGTTGTTCGACTGGAAAAGCATGCCTACGGACCGGGCCCGCACGGCAGCACGTTCCGTTTCCGGGCGACGTGACAGCGGCTCGCCATGAGTCCGCACCATGCCGCCGTCGGGATTATCGAGCCCGGCGAGGCATGCCAACAGGGTCGACTTCCCCGATCCCGAGGACCCCGTCACGGCCACCAACTCGCCGGCCGAGACCGACAACGACACCCCTCGCAGCGCGAGCGTTTCGTCGTTCCCCGCGTGGAAGAAACGGAAAAGATCGCGGGCATCGAGCACCGGGGTTGTCACGTCCACGAGAAGCCATCCGTCACAATCATCCATGGGTCGACATTGTCTGATCCCGCCGCGCTCGACAGCGTGACGGCCGCGGCCTTGCCCGCCTTCCAGAACACGTAGCGTTCGACGTCAAGGCGAATGACTTTCGACGTCACGGCATTGGGTGCTGAGTCCTGTGTGTAGGTCGCCGTGATCACCGGCCCCGCCTTTCGAGACACCGCGGTGATCTTGCCCGCGGCGTAGCCCTTCGACGACGCAGCAACGGGCGCGAGGTCGGTCTTCACGGAGTCAACCGTCGGGGCGGTCGGGGCCGGGATGGTCTCGATGCGGATCGTTTTGAACTTGTCGGTGAAGACGGTGGCGGCGCCGTCGGTTAATCGAGCCCAGCCTTCGGGCACCTTGATCGAGTATCCGTCGGAGGAGGCGTAGCCCACGAACGCCTGCGAGTCGGGTATGTCACCGGCCACCGCCGCTTCCGGAGCGGACGTACCGACGGCCGTCGCCTTCGATCCTGAGACCGGGGCGGACGAACAGGCGCCGACCAGAATGGCCAAGGTAGCGGCGGTAGCGAAGCGGACGTTTCTACGGACGTTCACGGTGAACTCCTTCGGTGAGGTACCTCGAACGGTACGAATGCGTCGGTGAAACACTTGGATGGCGAAGGCAAAGGGAAGGCAAAATCATGCCGCCATCCACTTCAGAAGCTCTTAACCTGCGCAGTGGCACGATGGGATGATGCAGACCGTTGGCCATCACAGTGCCGTCCCTTCGAAAGTCGAATCGTCCTCATTCCAATGGGCGGCGGCAGGTGGGCTTGTGCTCGCGTTGATCAGCCTCAGCGCGCTCGCCTGGCATGGCCACGTCACCGCGCTTGACCGAACGCTCACCGCGGAGGTGGTGCAGCAGCCCAACACGACGCTGTTTCATCTCACGGACGCCTTCTCGCAGTTGGGTTCGGGGCCGGTCGTCGGTCTGCTCAGCTTCGTGACGGCAGCGGTGTTGTGGCGACGGTTTGGCGAGTTCTTTCGTCCGCTGATCATCATTACGGCGGGCGCGCTCGGGGGCGTCGCCGAGTTGATCGGCAAGTCGATTGTCGGTCGACTTCGTCCGCCGACGATGTTGTTCACCGGGGCATCCGGCTTCGGTTTTCCGTCCGGCCACACCACCGGCTTCGCCGCAATGATGGTCGCCATTGCCATCACGATCCCGATGGTCACCGATCTTGCCGCAACCAATCTCAACCGGTTGCGCAGCTTCACGGCTTTACTCGCGCTGATGATCGCCGTGTCACGCGTTGCCGTTGGCGCCCACTATGTGTTCGATGTTCTGGCGGGGCTGGCGCTCGGCGCGCTGTGCGCAATGGCTGCTCGGTACATGGTGGTGTGGTTCACACCGCCGGCATCGTCGCTCATCGGTCGTTTCCTGCCGAAGCTGTCGCGCCGCATAGCCCCGTAGTGTGAGGAGTCTTGAACGGTGAACGCATCCTCATTGTGGAAGACGACGACGTCATCGCCACCAGTCTCGTGCGCGCCCTGACCGCCAGCGGATACGTCATCTCCCATGCGCCAACGGGGGCCGCTGCGCTCGCACACATCGACACCGCGCCGGTCGATCTGGTGCTGCTTGACCTCGGTCTTCCCGACATGGACGGCATCGATGTCTGCCGTCAGATCCGCGACCGTGACAGCCTGCTACCGGTCGTGTTGCTGACGGCTCGACAAGAGGAAATCGACATCGTGATCGGCCTCGATTCCGGCGCGGTCGACTACATCACCAAGCCGTTTCGACTGGCCGAACTCCAGGCGCGCCTGCGCGTGCAACTTCGGCGAACCGAAAACGACAACGCCATCAACGAGGAGCTGCACGTTGGCCAGCTCCTCATAAATGCCAAAGCCCGCAAGGCCTGGTGGCGCGGCCAGGAGCTCGACCTGCGGGCCAAGGAACTCGACCTTCTCATGCGGCTGGCGGAAGCGGCGGGAACGGTCGTTACCCGTGAGGCGTTGATGTCGGACGTGTGGGATGAGCACTGGTTCGGATCCACCAAGACGCTGGACGTGCACATCGCGTCGTTGCGCCGTCGGCTCGGGGGCGTCGGACCCGACGACACGCCGATCACCACCGTTCGGGGCATCGGCTACCGCTACGAGTCAGCATGAGGCGGCGCATCACGACGGCAATCGTTGGCGTGACTGCACTGGCGATAGCACTGTTCGGTTTCCCCCTCGCCTTCGTCATCCGCCAGCTCTATTTCAACGACGCCCAGGTGAAGCTGCAACGCGAGGCCACACTCGCTGCGCACGATGTCCCGTCGGATTTCGCAATCAATGGCGACGCCATCGATCTGCCCACCAACACCAAGGGCATCTCAATCGGGCTCTACACCCCGGACGGCAGAAAGCTCTCCGGGGACGGACCCGACCGCGGCGATCCGCCCGTGATAGATGCCGCCACCAACAAGATCGCTGAGCGTGAGAACAACGACCGATTCATTGCAGCCGTTCCGGTGGCGACCAATGAGCAGGTCGTGGCCGTTGTGCGCGCGACAACGCCGACGCATGCCGCCGAGCATCGGGCCCACCTCGCGTGGGTGCTGATGGCCGCGCTCGGTTCCCTCATCCTGGCGTTCGCTGCTGCGCTCGCCATCGTGCAGGCCAACCGCCTGACCCGTCCCCTTCGCCGCGTGCGCGACGGCGCTACCCGGCTCGGCCACGGCGATTTCGGCATCACCGTTCCCCACGCTGGCGTGGCCGAACTGGACGACCTAGCCGACGCATTGACCTCGACAGCGAAGCGGCTGGGCCAGGCGATGCAGCGCGAACAGTCATTGGCGACAGACGCGTCTCACCAACTGCGCACGCCGATGGCCGGGCTGCGTCTGGTGATCGAAACAGAACTCGCCGCACCGCGACCCGACCCGACGCTCGCGCTCAACGAGTGTCTCGCTGTGACCGATCGGCTGGAAACAACGGTGAACGATCTGCTCCGCCTGGTTCGCCAACCGGCCAGAAGCGAACGGCTCGACGTGCCCAGTCTTTTCGAGAAGTTGCTTGGGCACTGGCACGGCTCGCTGGCACTGGCCGGCCGACGCTTCGAATTGGATGCTCCACGCGGAAATCTGCCGACGATGTGGGCGTCGAACGCGGCCATCGAGCAGGCGCTCGACGTGCTGATCGACAACGCGCTTCGTCATGGCCGCGGCTCGGTTCGCATCGCTGCAGACCGAGTGGACGGTGGCATCGCGTTGGCGTGCACGGACGAGGGAACCCAGCCGACAGAACCCACACGTTGCCCCGACGGAGTGGGCATTGGGCTCGACCTGGCGACGACCCTGGTGGAGGCTGAGGGCGGGCGGCTCATCCGCCCACAAGTCGGCCAACCGAGCACGTTCGTCATCATGCTCGCAACGTCAGCCTCCGGCCGCGCCTGAAGGAAGGACGTCCGCTCTAGTTCCCGGGGACCTTGGACCCTCGTACGCACGGCAGCGCATTGGCACAGTGGTCGACTCGTCGTGACCTTAGAGTCCGAGCCGGGTGACCGCTTGTGAGTATTCAACGATCTCGATTCTTTGGCCGTTCACGATGTAGGCCGCGAAGTCTCGGATTGCCTTTCGGCTCGCCGTCGTGGATGTGCTAACGGCCATCTCGATACCACCCTTGTGGTGATCGGTCATCAGTTGGAAGAAGAGGCGGTCTGCGTCCGTGCCCTGGAGCTTTTCAAGTTCTTAGATACCAGACAGCGGTTGCATCCCGGGCATTTGGCTCACTGGCACACCCTCGGCCGGCATGACCATTCCGGCGTGTTCCATCGTGCCCATCCAGGTCATGGCAACGCCTTGTGGACGCCACCGAAGACAACGTCGATGACGTTCGGATCATCGAGTTTGAAGTTCGCTGCGTGGGAGAAGAAATAGAACGTCGTGTCTTCGGTCTCGGGTGTCTGCACCGAGCAGTGCTTGTATTGCATGGTCTCGGGCACGAAGTTTCCCTCCGGTGCGCCGGTTCCGGCCGGCGCCGACCCGGTGTACAGATGAAGAAACGAGGGGGCATGCCACTCGTAAATCTGCCAACGATCGGCCGCACCGGTGAACGTAACGATGCTGGCACGGTTGGCTTGGACCTGATCGTTGAGATACCAACGCGTGATCTTCAGGCCCCCTTCGATCGGTTCGACCGACGCCCGAGTGGTTGCGTTGCTTGGTGTCCCGATGGTGTTGGCATGCACGTACGACAGGTGTGAAAAGTCGAGCAGGTTGTCGATGATCAGCGTGTACGGCGCGTCGTAGTGCAGCGTTCCGGTTTTTCTTTCGCCAGCCCGGATCGGTGTGCCACCAGTACGACAGGATCTTCGACTCGTCAGCCACTGCCGGATCGCCCATCCAGATCCACACAAACTCGTCGCGTTCCACCACGAGATACATGCGAATCACAGCCTTCGGAGGAACTCTGTCCTGACCAGGCACCTCGACACAGGCGCCGGTCTGGTCGAACTTCATGCCGTGGTAGCCGCAGCGGACAGAGTCGTCCTCGCGGGAGCCAAGGTGGAGCGGTGCACCACGATGACAGCACCTGTTCTCCATCGCGACAAGCGAACCGGATGAGGTTCGATAGATCAGCACCGACTCGTTGAGGAGTGTGCGGTGGAACAAGCCGTCGTCGGGAATCTCGCTCACCCACGCCGCGACATACCAGCAGTTCCGAACGAACGTGGCTACCTTTGTTTCGATCACATCACCGAGACTATTGGTCGGTCCTGCTATTGGTGGTCGGTGTCGTAAATCGTTGGGAGGTCATCGAGCGTCGGCGATGGGAGTTCGACGCGGGAACGCGGCTTGATCGTGGCAAAGATGGTGCCTGCAGGCGCTGTGTGGGAGGCGATGATCTGAAGAGCGATCTGGCGCGCTGAGGGCGCGATGCCATCGATGCTATCGACGAACGCTGCAACCTCGGCCGGATTGACGAGCCGTTGACGCAACACGGCGCGACAGAACAACATGTCTTTGTCGCGCCCGACCGTGAGCTTGTTGGCGACGAGATCGGCCGGGTGCGCACACCACGCGACGGTGTCGGGTACGGCCCCCGAGGGGTCAGTCGCGACAAACGGGATCGTGCGCGCCAGCCAGCCGGGAGCGAACTTTGAGGTGGCGGGGCTGACGCCGGCGACGTAGATCCCGAACCGTTCATGAAAGGTCGAGTCTCGTCCGAGCATGACCTCAATGAGGTCGGCCTTGTGTTCGTCCGGGTCGTGCAGGGGAAGGATGTCTACCTCCATCGACAGCCGGGCATCATCTGGGAGGAGCACTTCGTTGAACGACCCGAGAATGCTCTGACTACCGATCACCACGATTTGGTCGTCGTCAGGCAGGAGTCGACGCACCCAGTTGATCGAAAGTTCGAGTTCGCTACGACGCACAAGCGCCCCTCGCGCGGCTCGCCCGCACCCGTTTCATCGCTTGGAGTCGTTCGTCCTGGCTGAGCACCCCAGCGAATGGGCTTGTCTGCTTGAGGTGCAGCGACTCCGGATCATCCGCAAGCAGCAGGCTGACGATGGTGAGCAGCGGTTGCTCGATGATGTGCTCCCACTCCGAGATCCAACCTTGCTCGTGCACGGGGCGCTCCACTCGTGCACGGGAGAGATTTCGACGAGCAACGGCCAAAACCGCTTTGGGGTTGACAATGAGGTGCTCGGCAATCAATCGGTCAAGCTCAAGCTTGAACGCCTCATCCGACGTAGGAGTGCGGGTGCCGGCGACGGCAACACGGAGGTCCAGATCGAACCCGGCAGCCCGGGCGATCCGCCGGGCGACCGACAATGAAGGTTCCTTTGTCCCGTGCTCGTAGGCATGCAGTGTCGGCGCTGAGGTTCCCGACGCGGCCGCAAGAGCGCGCAGCGACAAGCCGGCCCGTCTGCGCACATCGGCAAGCAGTTCGCTCAACTCCACTGGACCATGTTATCAGATCAGAGAACACGGCAGCACGGACAAAGGCCCGCATCATTCGACGAGTTCACGGAGACTTTGGTGGCGCCACGCCGGTGACGCTGGTTGCTGCCGGGCCAACCGAGCCGCACGCCGTTCCGACCACTCGGCCTTGGTGATTCGTCGCCCATGCTCGACGCTGAAAACCGGCATCATCGTCAGTGCGTCCCGGCAATGTCTGATGCAGCGCTGCGCCACGGCGCCCTGCCTCGGGAGGATGGACACGTCCTTGTCGCGCCAAAAACATAGAGGCAGACGACGTAATCAAGAAGTGAGCGACTTGATTTCGTAGCGTGTCATCGCCGCAACGCCGTGCCGAAACTCCGCCTCACCAATCTGTGTGACAAAGCGCTCTACACGGTCTCGGACCCTCGGCTCAATCTCGGCCAGCAATGACATCCAGATTCTAGACGCTTGAACATCATGATCAGTTCAGCGCCTGCATGCCGATCGACCAGGTTGGGACCGCAAGATCAAACGAACCGAACCCCAATAGGGGTTCGGTTCGTCCTGGATGTCTCGCGACATCACACAGCAACAGCGCGCTGGGAGGTGTTGAGTCTCAGGACATAGGCAAGGGGTGTCCCGCGTCATCGGCAAGGCACCGAGGGTCGGGTCGGGCAGCGTTGGCGGGTGTCCAAAGCCCGTGTGATCATCACTGCTGTCATTCTCGAAGGCCGTTCCCAGGCGCAGGTCGCACGCGACTACAACGTCTCCCAAGCGTGGGTGTCGCGGCTGGTCGCCCGCTACCGAGCCGAGGGCGACGCCGCGTTCGAACCACGCTCGCGCCGGCCCGACACACACCCGCAAGCAACGCCATCAGCGACGGTCGAGTTGATCCTCAAACTCCGCCGCGAACTTGTCGCCAAGGGACTCGACGCGGGCGCGGACACGATCCGCTGGCACCTCCAACACCACCACCGGATAGCGGTGTCGCGAGCCACGATCTACCGCACCATCCGCCGCGCCAACCTGGTCACACCTGCCCCGGCGAAGCGACCCAAGTCGTCCTACATCCGCTTCCAAGCCGAGCAACCCAACGAAACCTGGCAAGCCGACTTCACCCACTGGACCCTCGCCGATG
The DNA here is from genome assembly GCA_031360915.1 of Actinomycetes bacterium. Classification (GTDB taxonomy): domain Bacteria; phylum Actinomycetota; class Acidimicrobiia; order Acidimicrobiales; family Ilumatobacteraceae; genus JANMCE01. Next base: position 7,791 of record JANMCE010000392.1, read on the forward strand.
GCAGCGACGCCGAGATCCTCACCTGGCTCGATGACCACGCCCGCTACGCCCTGTCCGTCACCTGCCACCAAACCCGTCACCGGCGCCATCGTGGTCACCACGTTCCAAGCCGCTACCAGCGCCTATGGGGTTCCGTTCTCCACACTGACGGACAACGGCTTGGTCTTCACCACCCGTTTCGCCCACGGCGGCAACACCTCACGCAACGCCCTTGAAACCCTCCTCGCCCAGCTCAAGGTGCGCCAGAAGAACTCCCGACCCAATCACCCGACCACCTGCGGCAAGGTCGAACGCTTCCAACAAACAATGAAACGCTGGCTCACCGCCCAGCCCCGAGCCGCCACCCTCACCGAGCTCCAAACCCAACTCGACACCTTCGTCGAGATCTACAACCAGCAGCGCCCCCACCGCTCACTCCCGAGCCGGGCCACCCCCGCGGTCGCCTACCAGACACGACCCAAAGCCGTCCCCGACGGAACCAGCCCCGACAGCGAGTTCCGGGTCCGACACGACCGCGTCAGCTCCGGCAGCGTCACCCTGCGCGTCGACGGCAACCTCCACCACATCGGCCTCGGACATCCCCTCAACGGAACCCCCATCATCATGCTCATCCACGGATACAACATCCGCGTCATCCACGCCGCCACCGGCGAAGTCCTCCGCCGCCTCACCATCAACCCCGAACGCCGCTACCACGGCACCGGCAAACCCATCGGCGGACCCTCCGCGCCCATACGGCCCCTACGGCCCACGAAAAAACAAGAAACCCGAACCCCAATAAGGGTTCGGGCCTTGCCGATGTCTCGCGACATCACAACAGCGCGCTGGGAGGGACTCGAACCCCCAACCTTCTGATCCGTAGTCAGATGCTCTATCCATTGGGCGACCAGCGCGTACTGGTGAAGATGTTAGCGGGCGACCCCGCGGAACCGAAAGCTGATTAGGCAGTGGTCCAAGGTGACCAGCCCTGTTCCCGGAAAATCTCCAGCGCAATCTCGATATTCACTCGGGCGTCGAACAGCCCGCTCCGGCCGAGTCCACGGGCGGCAAGCCGCCGTTGGTGGGATGCGTAGTTGATCTGGAAGACGCCCAGGCAACACCAGCCGTTATCGGCAGCGGCCAAGTAGTTCGACTCTCTCCACGCCACGTCGAGGGCCTTGTCGGCCGAGTCGGCCGGCCACATCTGGCGGATGAGCGATTTCACTTCTTCCGTGGAGTATTGGCGATTCGGCTTCGCAGTCGTCGTCGGAGCGGGCTTGGCCGTGGTGGGTGTGGGCTTTGCCGCCGGAGCGGTCGACTTCGGAGCTGGCTTGACCGTTGTAACAACCGGCTTCGCGGTTGTCACCGCTGCTTTCGCTGTGGTCGCAACAGGCTTCGCAGCCGCGGTCGCGGCAGGCTGCTGGTTGACAGGCACGGCGTCGGGGAGTGACCGGATGTCGAACGTCGTGGTGGTCTTCGCAACCGGGGCGGCGGGAGCGACCGCTGCAGTTTGCGGCAGAACCGCGGCAGGGAGCGCCTCGATGGCTACGGCAGGCAGCGTGGCCTCGGTGGGCACCGGAGCCGGAAGTGTTGCGATCTCGGTAATGACCACGGTGGGGGGCAGGGTGCTGGGAGGTTGGGTCACGAGGGGGGTCATGACCGCCACCCCTTCCAAACCGGTGGTCTTGACCTTTACCGCCTTTTCACCAGAAAAGACGCGCAAAATCGGCATCAGAAGCGCGAAAAAGCCGACTAAGACGACGACGCGACCACCCAGGGGGTGGCGCTGCAACAGGGTTTGCGGCCGCCGCCGTGAGTATTCGTAACTGTCGTAGTCCATAGCAATCGCCCTATGGTCTATCCGGTTCGTAACGAGAATGCAACACAGGGCGGGTCAAGATACCCAGACGCGACCGTAGGGAGACAAGCGCAGCTCGTCTCCCCCGTTCCGTCCCAGCAGGGGAGAGTCTCGCGTATTCCCGCCCGCCGCGGGCGGATAACTGCCGAAAAGTTTCTCTGTCGGGACACAAGGCGAGATCGTAGGCCGTTGGGAGCTAACGCAGTGATTGGTCGGGACACCTGGCGCCGGTAGTCCACGCGCCCTCGTTGCGGCAATGAGAGAGCTTCCGCCTAGAAGCGACGGATTCTTCGGACGCCGTTTAACAGACTCTACCGACAGGGACATGAAAGGACACGAAAGGACAGAAAGAGACCAAAAAAGACATCAAAAGGACAGACACCGTATGCTCGTGTCATTGCCACGGAGAGCTCCGGTGATTCAGTCGCCCTACAGTCCTCGGTCTCGACGAGAGCACCGGCTTCAAACCGACAAAACTCGCTCAGCTATCAGCCCTGGTCGGTGGGTTGGCCTCGATAGCCCGCCAGGGAGTCGACCCGCCGGTGCAGGCGACTATCGACGAGGTGCCCTTCGAAGGCCGACGGCTTGTTATCGCTCGGATCACCGAGATGGACCTCGCTTTGAAGCCGTGCCGAGTTGCAGGAACAAGAAAGGCATACCTGCGCGTCGGCGATGGTGACTATGAGTTGTCACAGCTCGAGGAGGACGCGTTCGTCGTCGCGCGATCGCGGCGACGGTTCGATGAGGACCCGATACCCGGCACCGGGGTAGCGGATCTCGACTCGGATCGGATGAACGAATTTCTGGCCAATGCCCGAGCCGCCGTGCCGACCTTGCGGAGGTTCGACGACATGAAGGTGCTTCTGAAGATGGGGGTTCTCACCAAGGATGGGGTCGCTACGGTCGCCGGTCTGATCGCGCTCGGCGAATACCCGCAGCAGTATCTGCCAGCCGTGTCCGTTCGAGCAGCGCTACTCCCCACCGGTCGCTCGATCGGTAACGTTCGTGTCCTGGACGACGCAACGTTCAACGGGCCGATCGCTTCGATTGTCGAAGACACAGTCGCGTGGGTCTCCAAGAACAGCCGCAACGAAATCGTCGAGGACCGACTAGCTGGGCGAGTCTTCGATCAGACGTGGCCGCCACTCGCCGCAGTTCGTGAACTTGTGGCCAACGCTGTGGTTCACCGCGACCTTGCACCCTGGTCCGGTGGTCGCGCCATTGAACTGCGCATGTCGGCCGAAAACTTTCGCATAACCAATCCCGGCGGCCTCTACGAGGTCAGCGTTACAGCGCTCGGACGTATCGACCTCACCTCAGCTCGAAATCGACGGCTCATCGACCTGTGCCGTTACGTACAGACCACCGACGGCCGGGTCGTTGAAGCGCTGGCGACCGGAATTCCGACAGTCTTTGCCGAACTCACCAAAGCGGGTCTACCGGCACCACGCTTCTTCGATAACGGAATCAGCTTTACCGCCATCATCGACACCCGTCAGCAACAGATTCTGTCATCCGCACCGACACAGGTCAACGACGTACCTCCTGCGCTGCAAGCGGTACTCGACGTGCTCGCCGACTCGTCGGCCGACGTCAATGAGATCAGCCACCGACTCAACGCGACAGCCGCGTCGGTCGCAAAACGCTTACAGCGGCTCAAACGGCTCGGTCTGATCGTCTCGGATGGCGGAAGCGGCCGACACACCACCTACCACCGCTCCGGTCTGACAAAGCCCTGCTGCAACGGCCCGGTCGCGCCTCCGCGGAAATAGCCCGAACCTTCGCCGTTGGCTGCCTCGGGCCGGACGCTGACCAAACCGTCGGGCGCCCGGTCAACGCTTCATGCCACGGCAAACGTCGGTCCAAAACGAAGAAACCGGACCCTTTCGGACCCGGTCATTCGTAGCTGGCGGAGACGGTGGGATTCCGCTAAAGACTAGGGAATGCCTAATTTTAAAGGGTTTTAGCGACCGTTGCCTAGCAACAGCCCTAGCAACCGCTGCACAGCTTCTCTCAACAGGCTCAGAGGCATCGAGCGTGGCCCGCACGACCACTCGCCCGCCGGTCAAACGGGCGGCGAACCTTCGGCCGCTTCGATCAGGCTCGCGACTCTCTCACGGGTACGCGCCACAAGTTCGGCTGGTGCCTGATCGAGGTCGGTAACGACGCTGGACTCGAACCGGCTGTGACGTTGCTCGGGCGTCATCTGCTCAAGTTCAGCTGCCGTCCAAATCCGAGCGCTCATATCCACAACCTACCCACGGAGTGAACACAGCCGTCGTCTACGTGGACTTGCGCGATCGAGAAACCGTAGTCACAAGATGGATGCGTTGGCGGAGGACCGAGTGTTTGTTTCGCTCAGCGACGGGACGCGAGTGGTAGGGAGGCCCGGCCCACCGTTGGGCAGAAGTTGGTGACCGCCAACACCACGGGTGGGTCAACGCTTCTCGAAGGCCACTTCCCACGACATGCGTTTCATCGGTGACGGTGACGGATTCCGAAGTTGGTCGGGTCGGAGCGTGATTGGGAAGAATGTCGGCTTCGACGCTCGAATACCCAGGTGCCGAAAGCGACCTACGTGCCAGATCGAGTCGATGATCTTTGTTGCTACACGGACGAGACCCAGGGTCTCACCGAGGTCCACCCATTGGGTAGTGAGGGACCAGGTTCGTTCTCCGTTGTTCCAGCTGTCCGACTCAACGAAGTCCACGCTTGCCCCTCCGCCGAACTGTTGGCCGCCGAGGAGCACCGATGCCGCCGCCGCTCGGACACCTAGTCCATGCTTGATCGCATTGTAAATGCCAGCGTCGTTCAGGAAGCGCTGAGCGAACACGGAAAGAAACGCCGTGATGCCGTCGATTGCAGCTCTCCAATCTTCGACAGAAATGTCGTCCGGTGGCGTCTGGCGGCCCAGACACACGTGGGAGACGATCGCTGGTTCCGGCTGCGTGTCGACAAACTGGCTGCTCACCGCCTTTTTGAAATCGGCGAAGTTCCGGTTCGAATTCATGGCTATCCAAGGCATAGGTTCAGCTGAGATGTGGGCAAGGAAGATGCGAAGCGTGGTTTCGGCGGAGTGGTGAAGCAACATCTGGGATTCGATTGTCAGAAATGAGTCCAGACTCAGCTCGCCACCCTCGCCCGGACTCGCTGATGGTTGAGGGCCGATCTCCATCCCTGCGAACTCAACGCCTTTCGCGAAGAGTCGGGCGAGGTCTTGCCCGCGTCCACCAGCCAGCATCAGTAGCTGCCACCTTGTCCAGAGGTAATCCGATGGGTCCGCCGCGTAGAACGTTTCGTTCACCCGCAGCACGTTCAGATCTGAATTGTCATCACCCATAGATAGATCATGCCCGAGGATGTCCTCAACGCGACGAGCGAGGCCCCAGCGAGCCCGATGTAGACGACGGGTTCGCCCGGAACCCATATCGCCGAAAGCCTGGTGGAGAGACTCTCCTCGGTGGCTTGCGCACCGTCGATTCGCGCGGACAGGCGCAGGAGCAGTAGTCGGCGAAGCGCCGCGCCGTCCAGTGGGCAAGCAGCGCAACCGGAAACGTCGTCAAGGTGGTCGGTGGTTGCCACCGCATACACTCCCGGGTCGTCCAAGGGGACGTTCGCGCCCCATCGAACATGCGCCGCCGGAACGAGGTTGGCTCCGGCAAACACCTCTCGGACTGACGTCATCTCCCCGCCTTCCTACGTTTCGCCAGGTGCATCTCTTGGCGGTCCTGGCTGAGGCAACTCTACGGTCGTGTGTTCCGGGATCTTGCTTGAGAAATGTGTCGCCGCCTCTGTTGGCGGGGTGCCAGGCCTTGGATATCGGCGGACGTGCCGGTATCTGCTCGAACAGTCGTGGACGCAACGGACATCCCGTGGCGGCTGTTGGGCCGATGCGGTCGTCGTCGTGAAGTAACTCGTGGGTCTCGGCCCGCCGCAGCAACACCCAGCCAGTGAGGAGCGCTATGAACACCATCATGGAGGTCACGTCGCAGGACGTTGTTCTGTTGACGATTCCGGCGGCGATGCATCGTTTGTCGATTAGTCGGTCGAGTTTGTATGAGTTGATGGCTCTCGGCGAGATCGTTTCGGTCAAGCTCGGCCGGTCGCGTCGTGTCCCGGTCTCGTCGATCGACGACTTCGTCGCTCGTCGGGTCGCGAAACGGTTCGGGACAGCGGGCCCGCACGGCGGGCGATGGGATGACGTCGCTTCAGATGTCGGCAGTCGTTCG
>JANMCE010000411.1:0-2716 GCA_031360915.1 Actinomycetes bacterium
GCGCAATGAAGTCGGCCGGACCGATCGGGCCACGGGTGGCGTCATTCCAGCGAACGAGTGCCTCCACCGCGCTGGTGATTCCCGCAGTGTCGATAATCGGCTGATAGTGCACGGTCAACACGTTGTTCTCGATGGCCTGGGACAGGTTCTCATGTACGAAGTTGCGCAGATGCTGGCGCTCTTCCACTTCGGGGGTGAAGATCGCCACGACCGGGCCGTGCGGGCGGGACTGCCGCGCTGCCTGCGCGGCGAGACGGGCACGCGACAGCAGCCCGTTCGGGCGGTTGCCATGCTCGGGTGCCAGCGCGACCCCGAACTGAATGTTCACGCCGACCCGACGGTCGATCAGATCGACGGGGCTGACCAGTACCGCGTGCAGGCGGGCGAGCACGGTTTTGTAATCCTGATCCTGGTCAACCAGCGGAAGGATCGCCACAAGATCTTCGCTGCCGAGTGAGCCGGCGATGGCGCCGTCGATCTTGCCGAGGAAGGAGAAGGCCCGCGCTGACACTTCTTGAATCAGGCGTTGACGATCATCGGGCAGCGGGGCGGCGAGCCGGTCGTCGTCGATGGTGATCACCACGACGGCCACACGAGCGCAGCGCTCCAGGAGTTTGCGGATGCTGCCGGCAATGGCGGTGAGATCAGGTAGGCCGGTGCGTGGTTCGATGCCGGGGCGGCCAGTGATTCGAAGCTCCACCAACGACCGACGGGACCGCTCCAGCTTCAGTTCCTCAACGGCGGCGCCCAGCAAAGCCTGCGACGCGGCCACGTTGCCTTGGAGCTCAGTGTAGCTGGCCGTCAATTCTTCGGTTCGTTGACGTTCGTCTTCAAACCGACCAGCCACCTCAACGCTGCGAAGACGACGGGCACCATCGGTTGCCAGCACGCCGATCTGGGCGTCGTACTGCGAACGAGCCGCATCGAGCGCTCCGCCCAGATCGCCTCGCTCAGTGCGGATCTCTGCGAGCTCGCCGAGATACATCACGGTTCGGTACGGATCGCGAAGCCCGTGCACCTGCTCGATGGCGACGAGGAGTGCGGCCTCGGCATCGGGGAGATTGCCAGCATGGCGCAGGACCACCGCTCGGGCGTACTGCAACTCCACCGTCACCCGTGCGCCCGGTGCCGACCCAAGCAGAGATTCAGCGCTGTCGAGTTCGACGGCGGCTAGCTCGTGCCAGCCGCACCGGGCTGCGGCCATGGCTCGCAACATGTGAATGCTCGGAAGCAGCGGCGGTTCCGGGCCGAGCTCGAGCACTCGGGCTCCAAGCTGGAATGCTTCGGCACTTTGTCTTGCGGTGAGAGCGCTGATGGCCAGGTTGAGCAACGCCACCCCAGCGGTCTGCTCGTCGCCCATCTGCAGAAATGCTGCGGCCGCCTGTTCGAAGTGCTGACGGGCAATCAGCGACTGTTCCGGCCCCGGGAATTCCCCGAGGATAGATGCCATCCGAAGATCGGCACGGGCTTCCAGATGGCTGTCGTTGCACGCGCTCGCCAGGCGCTTCGCTCGGCGGGTCATCACCGCAGCATCCTCCAAGGCTGACTCTTCGTACAAGAGTTTAGCGAGAAGCAGCAGCGCCTCAGCTTCGTTGCGCGTATCGCCAAGGTCGCCGAGTTCGGCAATGGCGACGCGCACGGGTGCGTAAACCTCCGACGGCTTACTGCCGGATGCGAGGGCGGCTTGACTCAGAAGGAGCATCGCTTGGGCGGTGCTCAGGCGGTCGCCTTCCGTTCTTCCCAATTCGATGATCGAAAGGGCAAGGCGAGCCGACTCTTCCGGCGCAGTCGAGAGAAGTTCCCGCGCGGTGGTAGCCAGCTCATCGATTCGTCGAATCGACCCCGTTGGGGACACCGGAGTCGGCACGACCTCGTTCCCAGTTGCTGCCTCCACTCCCGCATCCTCCGTTCAGGCGTCAACCGCACTCAGCACTCTCCTATCGGCCACGGAATGGCCGAATCAAGGGGCGTCAATGCATTCGTTGAGCCAGACTCACACGCCGCGACTGGCACGCTCGTAAGCGCGCTGCAGAACGTGATCGACCAAGGTGACGAGTGTGCCCTTGACGGCTTCGCGGGAGCGGGCGTCCGTGCCAACCAGCGGCACGTCAGGCGCGATATCGAGGGTTTCCCGGATGTCACGCAAGTCGTGCGCGAGCTGTCCTCCAAAGAGGTTGACTGCAGCAACAAACGGCACGTCTCGGCTTTCGAAGTAGTCGAGGGCCGGGAAGCTGTCGTCGAGGCGGCGGGAGTCGATAAGGACGATGGCGCCAAGGGCGCCGGCGATCAGGTCGTCCCACATAAAACCGAAGCGATCCTGCCCGGGCGTGCCGAACAGATAGAGCACGATGCGATCATCGATCGCGACCTTGCCGAAGTCCATCGCCACCGTCGTCGTGGTTTTGGTGGTGACCTGGCCGACGTTGTCCACCCCTGCCGACGCCGATGTCATTGCAGCCTCGGTAGTGAGCGGTGTGATGTCGGAAATGGAGCCGACGAACGTCGTCTTGCCGACCGCGAATCCACCGGCGATGACCAGCTTGATCGGAATCAGTCCGGGTTTTTCGGCCTGAGAAGTCGGCGCGTGATCAGAGAGCACGGATGCCATGGGACAGCCTTTCCAAGAATGCAATATCAGAATGAAGGTTGCGATCAGCGGTATGCGGCTTCAGAAAGCCTTCCTCGATGAGATCGCCAGCAAGGATCTGAATGACGC
>JANMCE010000412.1:0-2716 GCA_031360915.1 Actinomycetes bacterium
GCGCAATGAAGTCGGCCGGACCGATCGGGCCACGGGTGGCGTCATTCCAGCGAACGAGTGCCTCCACCGCGCTGGTGATTCCCGCAGTGTCGATAATCGGCTGATAGTGCACGGTCAACACGTTGTTCTCGATGGCCTGGGTCAGGTTCTCATGCACGAAGTTGCGCAGATGCTGGCGCTCTTCAACCTCGGAGGTAAAGACTGCCACGACCGGACCGTGCGGGCGGGACTGTCGGGCCGCCTGCGCAGCCAGACGGGCACGCGACAACAAGCCGTTCGGGCGGTTACCGTGCTCGGGCGCCAGAGCGACCCCGAACTGAATATTCACACCAACTCGACGGTCGATGAGATCGACGGGGCTGACCAGCACTGCGTGCAGGCGAGCGAGCACGGATTTGTAGTCCTGATCCTGGTCCACCAGTGGAAGGATTGCGACGAGATCTTCGCTTCCGAGCGAGCCAGCAATAGCTCCGTCGATCTTGCGGAGGAAGTCAGAGGCCCGTGCCGACACTTCCTGGATCAGGCGTTGACGATCATCGGGCAGCGGGGCGGCGAGCCGATCGTCGTCGATGGTGATCACCACCACGGCCACACGAGCGCATCGCTCCAGGAGTTCGCGGATGCTGCCAGCAATTGCGGTGAGATCAGGCAGGCCGGTGCGTGGTTCGATGCCGGGGCGCCCAGTGTTTCGAAGCTCCACCAGCGACCGGCGGGAACGCTCCAGCTGCAATTCCGCAATGGCCGCACTCAGCCGACCCTGCGACGCAGCCACGTTGCCTTGCAGCTCGGCGTAACTGGCGGCCAACGCTTCGGTTCGTTGACGTTCATCTTCAAAACGACCAGCCACCTCAACGCTGCGAAGACGACGGGCACCGTCCGTTGCCAGCACGCCCATTTGGGCGTCGTACTGCGAACGAGCCGCATCGAGCGCGCCGCCCAGATCGCCTCGCTCGGTGCGGACCTCGGTGAGTTCGCCGAGATACATCACGGTTCGGTACGGATCGCGAAGCCCGTGCACCTTCTCGATGGCGACGAGGAGTGCCGCCTCGGCATCGGGGAGATTGCCGGCATGGCGCAGAACCACCGCTCGGGCGTAGTGCAACTCCACCGTCACTCGTGCGCTCGGTGCCGATCCGAGCAGAGACTCAGCATCGTTGAGTTCGACGGCGGCGAGCTCGTCCCATCCGCAACGGGCCGCCGCTATGGCGCGCAGCATGTGAATGCTCGGGAGCAGCGGTGGTTCCGGCCCGAGGTCAAGCACTCGGGCTCCAAGGTGGAACGCTTCGGCACTTTCTTTCGCGGTGAGAGCGCTGACGGCCAGGTTGAGCAACGCCACCGCCGCGGTCTTCTCGTCGCCCATCTGTAGGAAAGCTTCGGCCGCCTGTTCGAAGTGCTGACGGGCGATCAGCGACTGTTCCGGCCCCGGGAACTCCCCGAGGATGGATGCCATCCGAAGATCGGCGCGCGCCTCCAGATGGCTGTCGTTGCATGAGCGGGCCAAGCGCTTCGCTCGACGGGCCATCACCGCGGCGTCCTCCAAGGCTGACTCTTCGTACAGCAGTTTGGCGAGAAGCAGTTGCGCCTCGGCCTCGTTGCGCGTATCGCCGAGGTCGCCCAGTTCGGCGATCGCGACGCGCACTGGTGCGTATACTTCCGAGGGTTTACTGCCGGATGCGATGGCGGCTTGGCTCAGAAGAAGCATCGCTCGGGCCGTGCTCAGGCGGTCGCCTTCGGTTCGTCCCAATTCGATGATCGAAAGGGCAAGACGAGCCGACTCGTCGGGCGCAGTCGAAAGCAGTTCCCTCGCGGTTGTAGCCATCTCGTCGATTCGTCGAATCGAGCCCGTTGGGGACACAGGAGTCGGCACGACCTCGTTTCCAGTTGATCCCTCCACTCCCGCATCCTCCGTTCAGGCGTCAACCGCACTCAGCACTCTTCCATCGGCCACGGAGTGGCCGAATCAAGGGACGTCAATGCATTGGCTGAGCCAGACTCACACGCCGCGACTGGCACGCTCGTAGGCGCGCTGCAGAACGTGATCAACGAGAGTGACGAGCGTGCCCTTGACGGCTTCGCGAGAGCGAGCATCCGTGCCAACCAGCGGCACGTCAGGCGCGATATCGAGGGTCTCCCGGATGTCACGCAGGTCGTGCGCAAGCTGTCCACCAAAAAGGTTGACGGCAGCAACAAACGGGACGTCTCGGCTCTCAAAATAGTCGAGCGCCGGGAAGCTGTCGTCGAGGCGGCGGGAATCGATGAGGACGATGGCGCCAAGGGCTCCGGCGATCAGGTCGTCCCACATGAACCCGAAGCGATCCTGCCCGGGCGTGCCGAACAGGTAAAGCACGATGCGATCATCGATCGCGACCTTGCCGAAGTCCATCGCTACCGTCGTGGTGGTTTTGGTAGTGACCTGACCGACATTGTCGACACCTGCCGACGCCGATGTCATGGCGGCCTCGGTGGTGAGCGGTGTGATGTCGGAAATGGAACCGACGAACGTCGTCTTGCCGACCGCGAAACCACCGGCGATAACCAGCTTGATCGGAATCAGTCCGGGTTTTTCGGCCTGAGGAGTCGGCGCGTGATCAGAGAGCACGGATGCCATGGGACAGCCTTTCCAAGAATGCAATATCAGAATGAAGGTTGCGATCAGCGGTATGCGGCTTCAGAAAGCCTTCCTCGATGAGATCGCCAGCAAGGATCTGAATGACGC
>JANMCE010000414.1:0-23297 GCA_031360915.1 Actinomycetes bacterium
AATGGTGACGGTGTCGTCGGTGGTAGCCAGCACATGGCGCACATAGTTGGAGCCGATGAAACCGGCCGCACCGGTGACAAATAGTTTCACTTGCAACTTCCTCAGGTTCGCATCGGCCAGTAGGGCCGACGGCCAGCGGGCAGGTCGGCCCGCAGCGGATTGGTTTGGTCGCGACCCGAAAGGATCGGATCGGTGACGCCCCAGTCGGCGTCAATGACCGGATCGTTCCACAACACGCCCAGTTCGTCGGCCGGGTTATAATACCCATCGACCAGGTAGGTGATGACCATGTCGGTCAGCGCGGCGAAGCCATGGGCCACGCCCGGCGGGATGTACACACCGAGATGGTTCTCACCCGTTAGATCGAGACACCACGTGTTGCCGTCGGTCGGCCCGCCCTCGCGCAGGTCATGCAACACGACCCGGGCGGTGCCGAACGGCACGTACCAGTAGTCGGATTGGTGCAGATGGTAGTGCAGGCCTACGACCGCGTTGGATTGCCGATTGGCCCGATTGCCCTGGATCATTTCGCGACCCTGCGGGAACCAGCTTCGGCGATAGGTTTCGATGAAGAGACCGCGCTGATCACCGTGAATTTCGGGTGTTACGAGGTAGGCGCCCTCGATCTTGTCCGAGGGAGTAACAGAAGGCATCCCACGTTTCTATCAGTCGGGGTGGTCGGCCACATGAGTCCGAAGGTGGATTACGTCGCCCACGGTGACGACCTTTCGACCCTCGCTCGTGTCCAGCACCAGCGACCCCTCACGCAGCACATCGACAGCACGTCCCTCAATGATTTCGGCGGGACACTCGACGCGAACTCGACGCCCAAGCGTGGACAGGCGACGCCGATATTCGTCAAAAGGGTCGTAACCGAACAGAGCGGTCATCTCCTCCAGCCAGACATTGAGGAACGCGTCCCGGGACACGCCCGCTAGACGGGCGGCACCCGGTGGCGCCCAGCCCAGGTTCAAACCGATGCCCACGACGACAGCATGGTCAGCGCCCGTTGTCGATGCCTGCGCCAGGATGCCCGCCAGCTTCTCGTCCCCGACAAGCAGGTCATTGGGCCACTTCAGTTCGGGTACCGCCGCGGTCAATCGCTCCACCGTTCTCGCAGCAGCTACGGCAACGATCCGAGTGAGGGCGTGCGGGTTGGATGGATCGAAACCCGTACGAAACAACACCGACACCAACAGGTTCGCCCCTGGCGGTGCATCCCAGGTGCGATCGAGACGACCCCGTCCTGCGGTCTGATGATCAGCGATCAGTACGCTTCGGTCGGGTGCGCCAGCGGCCGCCGAAGCCAACAGATCGGCATTGGTCGAACCCGTTTCGGTGACGTAACTCACGTACCAGTCATCGCCTGGCCGAGCAAGAGAACTGTCGACATTAGCGCTCGGTGGGCTCATGCCATTTAGATTCTCACCTGTGCTCTCGAAAATCCTGATCGCCAACCGTGGAGAGATTGCCGTGCGAGTCATTCGCGCAGCCAAGGAAATGGGGATCAAAAGCGTTGCGGTTTACTCCGATGCCGATCGAGACGCCCTCCACGTTCGCCTGGCCGATGAGGCCTACGCGTTGGGTGGGGTGTCGGCGGCCGACAGCTATCTGAACACCGAGCGCATCCTTGATGCCATCCGCCAGAGCGGCGCCGATGGCGTGCATCCCGGGTACGGCTTCTTTTCCGAGAACGCCGATTTCGCCCGTGCGATTACCGAGATGGGCGTGGCGTTCATCGGCCCTCCCCCGTCGGCCATCGATGTGATGGGTGACAAGGTGTCCAGTCGTATCGCGGCCATGGAAGCAGGCGTGCCCTGTGTGCCCGGCACCACGGTGTTCATCCAATCGCCCGACGAAGTGCTGGCGTTCGGTGCCGAATTCGGCTATCCGCTGGCCATCAAGGCTGCATACGGCGGCGGCGGGCGCGGCATGAAGGTGGTGCGCAACGCTGAGGAAGTGGCGTCCGAGGTCGAGTCGGCCCAGCGCGAGGCCAAGGCATACTTCGGGCGCGACGAGATTTACATGGAGCGCTACCTGACCTGGCCGCGCCATATCGAAATGCAGATCGTCGGCGATCAGCAGGGCAACGTGGTGTGGGTTGGTGAGCGTGATTGTTCGGCGCAGCGTCGTCACCAAAAGCTCATCGAGGAAAGCCCCGCGCCCGATTTCCCTGACCATCTACGCCAGGCCATGGGTGAGGCCGCGGTCAAGGTGTCAAAGGCCGTCGGCTACTTCTCGGCCGGCACGGTTGAGTTCATCTATCAGGACGGCGAGTTCTTCTTCTTGGAGATGAACACCCGCCTGCAGGTGGAACATCCGGTTACCGAAGTGGTGACCGGCATTGACCTGGTGGAATGGATGATCCGCGTGGCGTCCGGCGAGGCGTTGCCGATGACGCAGGATCAGATCAACGCCAACCGTCGCGGTCACGGCATCGAGATCCGTATCAACGCCGAGAACTGCGCGGGCGGCAAGTTCATCCCCTCCCCCGGCAAGATCACCGCGCTCAAGACTGCCGATGGCTACGGCACCCGGTTCGACGGCGGTTACGAGGCCGGCGACGAGATCAGCCAGTACTACGACAACCTGGTCGGCAAGCTCATCGTGTGGGGCCGTGACCGCACCGTCGCGATCGCCCGTGCGATTCGGGCGTTGGAGGAAATGGTGATCGAAGGAGTTGCCACCACCATCCCCGCCGACCTCGCCATCCTGCGCCACCCCGACTTCGCCGCCGCGACGCACTCCACCAAATGGGTGGAAGAGGTGCTCGATCTGTCTGGCATCGGTGAACTGGCCAAGCCTGTTCCGTCGGACGCTGAGGATGCGCCGCTCGTTGAGCGTTCCACCACCGTTGAGGTCAACGGCAAGCGCTTCGACGTGAAGATGTGGGTGCCCGAGGTAGCCACCGTCGCCGTGGCCGCTGGCCCCGCCGCTGCGAAGAAGCCCCGTGCGTCCGCGGGTGGGGGCGGCGGCTCGGGCGCCGGCGAGGTGTCGGCGCCAATGCAGGGCACGATTGTGAAGGTGCTGGTCTCGGTTGGCGATGCGGTGACTTCCGGTCAAGCAGTGGTGGTACTCGAAGCCATGAAGATGGAAAACCAGATCAACGCCGAGAAGTCAGGTACCGTCACCGTCGTCAACGTCAAGCCCGGTGACACCGTCGGCGCTGGAGATGTCGTCGTCATCATCGGCTAACGCGCTCACTGCGGCCGGTTTCGTACACGCGAAAAGGGACGGCCGAAGCCGTCCCTCCTCATTCGTACTCTCGCGCCGTAGGCGACGCAATCCTTAGGCGTGGAGCTTGCGCGTGCGATCCATGCGCACCAGCGTTACGCCGGCGATGCCGAAGGCGAAACCAACTGCGATCAGCATGCCCGAGTTGCTACCGGTGGCGGGCAACGCTGAGCCGGCAAGCACCGCGGACTTGACCGTCGTGGTGGCCTTCACCGTCGTCGTCACTGCAGCAGTAGTAACCGCTGCCGCCTGCGTCGTTGTCGGTGCAGCCGTCGTCGTTGGTGCCGCAGTTGTGGTCGGAGCCGCAGTGGTAGTGGTGACGTCGGCAACGCAGCTGGTCGTCGGGGTCACGACTGTCTCAGCGAGAGCAACATTGATCGGAACACCGGTTCCGAACGTTGGCACCGAGTAGTTGACCGTTTCCGTGACGGAGGCGCCGCTGGCATGGCCCGTGCTCGCTCCGGGGAACGTGACCGTTATCAACGTAGCCGGAGTCGTCTGTGGTGCAGTGATTGTCTTCACTCCAGAGATGCTGCCGGGGCTTGCAGAATTGACCGTGACCGCAAGCGAGGGAGAATCGGACGTGTAGCTGAAAGTCCATGCGATGCTCCACGTACCGGTGATCGTGTCACACGACGCAGCACCGATTAGCGATCCGCTTGACAAGTAACCGGTTCCCCCGTCGTCGTGGGTGGCGGCCTGTGCTGCGCCGCCGAATGTCATGCCGAAGCCAACCGCCGCGACGAGGGTCGCAGCCAGGACGCCGACACGCTTCTTGCTTACCATGAGTGCTCCTCTATTAGGGATGACGGCGATCCGCGTGGCGCCAAAATCTGAACAAATTGATCCTTGCCGACGCAATCTGCGTGACATATGGGCGCTTAGGATCAAATGTCAAGAATCCGCTAACAACCAGCGACTGTCCAACCACTCTTCGTGCAAGCAGGGCCCAGCGCGTGCCGACTTGCCCGTCAGCGAGCTGACCAACCGTCGGACGCGAAGAGAGCGGCGACCGCGGTCGCCGCTCTCTTCGGTTCAGCGGTCAGCTTGCTCAGATCGGCTGGAGCGGCAAGGCGCACTTGCGCAGGAAGTGGCACAGATCTACCGGTCGCCGCACGTTTGGTCGCCGGGTGTCGTACGCACGATAGGGCGACGGCAACGCAATGTAGTTTTGGCTGTGGGGCGCAAAGTACCCGGCCACGTCGACGATGAGGTCGGTGGCGTTCTCGGAGTAGAGACACACCTTTCCGCTGTCATCCGGGCTGGCCATCACCGAGTTGGCGACCGTAGCGCCGCTGCTGGCGTTCACGTTGGAGGCCTCCGGCACGCCGCTGGCACATGGATACACGGTCACGAAGCCGCCGGCCCGAGCATTCGCCATCGTCACGTTGATTGCGACGGACGGCACTGCGTTGGGGATTCCGTTGGCATTCCACATCGGGATCTGCAGGGTGGATTTCGCACCGACCGGGCCAACTGCACTGGCGCCAAGGCCGTCACGGGTATCGACGATGCGAGTCGGGTTCGGTACGGGGGTGTAGCTGCTGCCTGCCGGGAAGTACCCGGAGACATCGACAAGGAGGTGAGCGGTTGCCGAGGTGTAGAGGCACACGGTGCCGGTGGAGCTTGGCTTCGCAATGACAAGGTTCGGAACCGTCTTGCCGACGATGTAGTTCAGGTTGGAAGCTTTCGGAAGGGGCTGATCACAGGGGAACGCCGTGAGATAGCCGTCGGCATCGGCGTTGTCGACCGTGATGTTGAGCGCCGCTGCGGACAAGTCCGCGGGCAGGAGACCCTGACCGGCGACCTGAACGGTAAGCACCTGACCTGCTGCGACTTTGCCTGTCGGCGCGCCGACACCGTTGCGAGTGTCGAGGATTCGGGTGGGGTTGGGGATGGTCTTGAAGTCACTCTTCGGCGGGAAGTAGCCCGAGAGGTCAACGATCAGATCCATGCCGGCCGAAGTGGCGAAACAGACGGTACCATCTGCGGTGGCCGGCTTGGCGATGACCAGATTGGCCACCGTGTCACCCTTGCGGAAGTTGAGGTTCGAGGCGTCCGGAACGGGCTGATCGCACGGGTAGACCGTGGCGAAGCCACCGTCTCCGGTCTGGTCGACGGTGACGTTGATGGCAACGGCAGCCGAGCCGGCCGGAACCGCACCGTCACCGCCCGCCAGTTGCAGGCGCTGAATGGTGTTGGCAGGCATGGTTTCGTCGAACCGGTTGCGGATGCCGTCGCAGTCGCGGTCGAACTCGCTGAATCCATAAGCAGGCTGCGGCGGGTAGACACCGGCGAAGACCATGCACTGGCCAACGGCGGACATCCGGTTGTAGGGAGGCTGGATTTCATTGGCGCTGATCTCGGGATCGGCCATGACCTTCCAACGGCTGCACGAAATGGCCCGCGGATCGCTGTTGATGTCGTAGCACTGCAATTCGGCAACCGGCTGGTCCTTGTACACCGAATGATCCTGGTGCGGGTACATCACCATGCTGCTGCAGACCTGCTTGGTCGCACCGTCAAGCCAGTTGATGCAGACGCCATCGAAGTCATGGTTGGTCGCGGCAGACGCGGGTGCTGCCAAAACCGGGGTGAGCCCTACGAATAAGAATGGGAGTAGCGAAGCCGCTAATTTTCGGAACATGAAATCAATGTAGTCAGCTCGGGGAGCGGCGTCGAGAATTTTGAAAGATAAGTGTCAGACGACCTATGTTGAGGAAATCTTTACAAAAGAATCGGTTAAGGATCGGCCAAGAATGTGACCTGAATGAAAAAAGAGATAGCCAGATCTTGTCGTCTTTCACTACTGGATCTCTCTTGCGATCGACGGCTCGTTGCGAGCTGCAGAGCCATGCGACGCGTCCGTCGTACCGTGGTCAGGACCACGGTACGAGCCTGCGATCCAACGTCAACCCGCCTTGCCAGGAGAGCTCAAGGGTAATCAATGCCGCGCCGTTCACCCGTTACGAACAGCTAAATCTCTTCACAGAGCCCACCGGTGCCAAACATTCGGCGCATCTCGCGCCTCATGCCCTTGTATTCTGGTGCCAACGAATCAGGATCGATGTAGGTTCTTCGAATCATCTTGAGAGTTCCTGAACTCTCGGAATGAGCGGACAGAACGCCAGCGTTACGTATCTCAAATCCCAGCCGGGTCTACCGGAAACCTCTAGCAAACGGTCGCGCGTACTTCCAGCGAGGGCCGGACGGGACTCGCTTGCCGTTGCCGCGCCCGCCGCCCGGACACACGCCAACCGCAACCGAGCGAACTCGGATTACGATGCCGTCGCAAGCTTCCGGCGGGCTTCGCGCCCGGCTCTGGACCACGCCGGCTGTAGCCGTTGCTCGAGCGAGCTCTGCGATACAACGTGACGACGAGCGGCACCCGCAACGAGGGCGGGCGCGAACAACGCCCAGTGGTGACCGACCGCCTGAAGGTACGGGTTGGTGCCATTGGCCACGACCATTGCCACCGAACCTGTCATCGACATGGCAAAGATATAGCGCATACGTTTTTCCCGCTTCGCCAGCGCCTGCCTCGAGGAGCGAAACAGGGTGCGCATCCCGGAGATCCACAACCACGCGCCGAGCAGGCCTCCCTGGAACAACAGGAGGGGGTACTGGGCCTCGAAGTTCCATGGCCGGATGGGATCGCGGACGAAATCATCGATCACCGCTCCCGCCCCCCCACCAAAGAACGGCTGTCTGGCCCAGTGTCCGAGTAACGCTTTGGTCTGGTTCACACGGATGGAGATGTCATCACTCTTGCCTCCGTTGAAACTCAGAACCCGGACCAGCGTGGACAGCCGGAGACCGAAGGCACCAGCCACCACGAGGGCGCCGGCGAGGCCCAGCGCGTATCGCAAAACGTTGCGACCGATCTTCGCCCGCTTTCGCCTCCCGCCGACGCCGTAGCGGACGGCGAAGTACGAGATGGCCGGCCCGGCAATCACCAGGATCTGCAGCATTTTTCGCCCGGTGAGAAACGTCGCCAGCAAGCCGACCGCATAGGCAGCATACGCAACGTAGCGATTAGCTTTGGTGAGGCCGAACTCCTTGCGGCCATGCAGCATGGTGCCCACCATCGGTACCAGTGCAAGCAGGCTGGAAAGCCCATAGAAGCGGACTTCCACGTTGCCGCCACGGGCGTTCACGCCGCTGCCGAAGTCGAAATAGCCAAAGAGCGTGGACAACACCGGGATATGGGCACCCCGCTCACCCAACGCCGTCAGAATGATGCCCACCGAAAGCACGATGGTTATCCAGGGCAGGGCGCGGACGGCCATTTCGATGTATCGCCACGTAATCGTCTGAGCGATCGCGAAGTACAGCAACGGCCCGAAAACGTACGGCAGCAACAGATACGAGGCACCGGGGTTGTGCCGCAACCCGCCGTACAGGCACACGCCAGCGCCAACCAACAACAGGGCGCCGAAACCGGCGCTCGGCACCGGGAACGGTTCTCGCCGGCGCGCGACCATCCGATATACGCTTGCACCGAGCAGGATCGAAAGAAGGCCGAACAGCTGCGAATTGTGCGAAACGGGGCGTATGACGGTGAGCGCCCACACCAGAATCAGGATCGGTGCGACGACTCGTCCAGTTCGTGTCGAGGTCAACGCGACGCGTCGGGGTGCGCGGGCACTGTGGATGGGTCGCGCCCGGCTCCGTCTGGCTGACATCTGGTCTCGCGTCACAAACGATCTCCACGGAGGTGAGCCACCATGGTCGCAGCTATCTGCACGCGCGACAACGCTGCAGCGTAAAATGGGTCGTCGGGTCCAGACATTGGGTTGTCGCCCATGCCGAGCCCGTCGACCGGTGCCGTCTGACCCATAGCTAGGATGTTTCGTTCTTAGCCATACTTATTCACCTTGGCTTACCGGGCTACCGCCGAAGGATCCCTCTCCAACTTATGGATATGACGCACACCCTCACGTTCTTTCGCCGCTGGTGGAAGTACCTTCTCGCCGTTGCCATCATTCTCGGTGGCCTCGGCTTTGCCTTGAGTGCGCAGCAGTCAAGTGTCTACGGCTCGGAAGTCAAGCTGCTGCTTCGTCCTAACGATCCGTCCGAACAGGCGGGCAATAGCCCTCGCAACATCGATTCGGGGGCGATCGAGCAGGCAGTTCTGTCCGACATCGAATTGGTTCGAAGCCCAACGATCCGTCGTCGCACCGAGCACGAACTCGACCTCAGCAACGGCGCCTTGAAGGACGTGAAGATCTCCGTCAATCGGATTGCTACGACCAATGTCATCAGCATCTCGGCCGAACGGGAAACGCCCGAACTTGCCCGCCAAACGGCCGACGCCGTGGCCAAGGCTTATATCGACAATCGACGCGAGTACTCCATCGCCAATCTCGATCTTGCCATCACGCAGCTCGACACGCAGCTGAGTGATCTCAACAAGACGCCCAACTCGACCCTCTCCGATACCGAGAAGGCTGCGGTCGACGCCCGCATCTCCACGGTGTTCGCTCAGCGCCAGCAGCTCGCCATCGAGCGGAGTCTGAAGCGAGGCGAGGCCGAAATCATCTCCGATGCCCAGATGCCGACAGATCCCATTTCACCAAAGCCAGCGCAGACCGCGGTACTCGCCGCCATCCTCGGCCTGCTCGGTGCCATCGGAGTGCTCTTAGCGTTCGAGCAGGTTCGACATCGGGCGACCAGTCGTGAAGTCATCGCGGAAATCTTCGACGCTCCGATCGTGGGCGAGATCCCGGACGAGGCCGCAGCCTCCAACGACTTGAAGGCCCTTGTGAGTGTGTCCCAACCCGACAGCTTGTTTTCCGAAGCGATCCGCAGCCTGCGAGCCAGCCTGCGGTTCCTCTCGGTCGACGAGCCCATCCGCACCGTGCTGGTCACCAGTGCGCTGCCGAACGCGGGCAAGACGCAGATCAGTGCCAATCTCGCGGCGTCGCTGGCGTCCACCGGTCTGCGCACACTGCTCATTTCGGCTGACCTTCGCCGTCCGACCCTCGAGCGTCTGTTCGACCTGAAGGACATCCCCCCTGGTCTTACCGATGCGGTGGTCTGGGAGCCGGTGCCAGCGGGTCGTCGCAGCCAGCGCAACGCCGTACTCGACATGGTCCCCGCGCCGATTACCACCGAGCACGCCAACCTGTGGCTTCTGCCCGCCGGAGCCAAGACGCCCGACCCTTTCGAGTTGCTCGCCTCTGATCGATTCCAGAAGTTGCTCGCCCAGTACGCCAACGACTTCGACATGGTTATCCTCGATTCCAGTCCGGTGTTGCCTGTGTCCGACGCCTTGGCCATGGTGCCCGAGGTCGACGTAGTGCTGGTGGTCTCCAGCCTTGGTGAAGACAAGATCGATGAGCTCAAGCTCATGCGGGAACGGCTCGACGAGGCCAACCCCCGCCTGCTCGGTGTGGTGCTGAACCGTGTGCGCGCTGCGAACTCCAGGGCGTACCAGGGCTACGGGAATGACGAGAAGTAGCTTCGCCTCATTCGCTGCCTACGGCCCCAACGGAGCAAGCACCCGAGTCCGACTGCTGGACTGGGCGCAGTACCTCGGCTTCGACCCGGCGCTACAGGACTACCTCGGCACGAACGCCACTAGCCCTCGCCTGTTGGTCGCCAACGTTATCCGCGTCGCTCGACTCGAAGCACACCTGCGGCGTCTGCAACCGACCTGGGACACCGCGTTCGTACAGCGTTGTGCGAGCCCGCTATCGGCCGGTGCGATTGAGGAGCGTCTGCTGCGGCTCAGCTCCTACGGCGTCTATGACCTCGACGACGCGGTGTTCCTCCCGAGCGGCTCCAAGCTCTACGACGGGTTTCGCCGTCACCACGTGCCGGCGCGCGCCGCCATGCAGGCCGACGTCGTCATCGCCGGCAACGCCTATTTGGCTGATTGGGCGAGTGAGCACGCGAAGCGCGTCGTGGTCATCCCCTCATGTGTCGCGACCGACATCGTGGTTGCCAAGACCGACTATGCGTTGCATGATGCGCCGCGTATTTGTTGGATTGGTTCGCACAGCACCGAGTCCTACCTCGTCGATATCGCCAGTTCGCTCGTTGATGTGCATCGCCAAACAGGTGCCCGTATCCGCTTGATCGGCTCCCCAACCGGCAACCTGCCGGCAGCATTGGAAGCAATGGTCGATCGCATCCCGTGGACGGCGGACACGTGGGCCGGCGAGGCTGCAGCGTGCGACGTCGGCATCATGCCGGTGCCCGATGATGCGTGGGCAAGAGGTAAGTGCGGCTACAAGTTGATCCAGTACGGGGCGCTCGGGCTTCCCGTCGTGGGCACTCCTGTCGGGGTGAACCCTGAAATTCTGTCCCGTCTCGGCGGGCATGCGCCCGAGTCCGCGAACGAATGGGCGCCAGCGTTAGCCGACTACATCGGCCAATCCGAGGCCCAGCGGGCCGCAGTCGGCCAGCAGGCACGATCAGCGGTAGAGAAGTACTACAGCTTCCGAGCGCATGCCGCCACCTTTGTAGAGGCCGTGTTTCCGACCGGCGTTCCCGCCGCGCCGGCGACGGCGTCGAGCAGCGTGCCCCGTGGCTGAAGCCGCCGACGCGCGGAGCGTCGACCAGCCATCGTCGAAGACACGCCATGTGCTCTACTCGGGCCTGATCGGCGCATTCGGGGGTGGACTGCTCACGGTGGCTTCCCTTTTTCTTCTCGAACCATCGGTCCGCGGCCGTTATGTGTCGGTGTGCCACTTCCCCAGCCTTATTGGACAGTTGGTCGGTCTCAGCGTGCATCTCGTAGTACCTCACGCCCGACAGGCGCGACGTTCGGAGATGCTCCGCCGTGCCATGAACGCGCTTACGGTCTGTGCAATGTCGTGTGCAGTGCTCGGTCTACCGATCCTGGCGCTGATTTGGGCTCTCAAAGGCACCGAGACATGGGGCTCCTACGTGCTGGCAGCCGGCAATCTATTCGTCGGCGGAATCGCGTTCTCGGCGATGCAAATCGTGTATCTCATCTTCGGAAGCAAGGGCTTCTTCACGGTTTCCGTTGTTCCTCCCGGGCTCTATGCCATTGCCGCAGTCATCCTGGTCGCTCTGCGCATTCACTCGGTCGGCACCTTTGATGCCATCTTCTTCGCCGCCGGGGCCAGCGGTGTTCTCGCCTGCCTGTTCGCCCTGCACGCCACCCAGAAACGGGACTCTCGCCAACCCGGCGAACTGATGGCGATGTTTCGATCCACCTGGTCACCGCACGGCAACACGTTGGCTACCTACGCTCTCTATCGGGGCGATCTGCTGGCCTCTGCGATCGCCTTATCGACAACCTCTCTCGGTATGTACTCGACGGCAACATCGATCAGCGAGGTGGCGTGGGTAGTTCCCCAGGCGGTTGCCATGACTGCGTGGCGAAAGGCCGGGTTCGGGCACGGCCGGTCGCAGGAGATCGCCCGTGAAATGCGCCTGGCCACCATCGCCGCCGGTGTGGCGTGCGCCGGACTGGCGGCCGCACTCGGATTAGTGTTCCGCAGCTACGGTGCCGCCGCCGGTATCGGATTCATGCTCGCTCCGGGTGTCGGCCTTATGGCTGCGCACCGCGTCGGCGCAGCCCACCTCGCCGGGCTCGGCCGCCACGAGGCCGTGCGCAGCTACCTTGGCATCACCGCAGTCATTGCCTGTATCGGCTATCCGCTGTCTGCCCTCTTCTTCGGTACGACCGGGCTGGCCCTGTGCTGCACGGTGGTCTATTGCATTGCCGGACTCGGAGCCTTCCGGGCCGTGCGAAGCGAGTCGTTCCGTCTCGCCAGCGCAGAACGGCGCTTGGGCAGAGCGGTGTGATCCGTTCGGTTCAGGTTCCCCGATGAATGTGGCACGGTAGCGTGAACGCCGTGAAACGACGCGCTGATCGAGCGAAGCCTGTACATCGTTCGGCGCAGTGGCAGCGGGCGCTGGTGGTCGCTGCGGGCCTTGGCGCCGGCCTGGTCGGCTGTTCTTCGTCCTCAAGCACTGCGACGACCTCCACGGCCCGAGCGGGCACGACAACCACGACCGCGATCCCGACCACCACCGCCCTCTTCGGGAATCGGACGCCAACCGAGTCCAGCCTGCCAACGGCATCCGCCGGGTCGACGTCGACGGCTGAACCGACGACGGTCCCCGAGACCACCACCACCATCGCGCCTAAGTATCCCCTCATCATCGAGTACGGATTCGATCTCACCGGAACGGCCACCACGGCAAGGAACGCGTCCAAGGTGGATGCCCTGCCGTTTGACGGCATCACCATCCGTGCCCGCCAGGATCCGTGCAGCACCAAGCCAGTGACCGATTCGGTCGCCAAGGCCGACATGCTCGCCATGCCCAAGCTCCGACGGGTCAAGCACAACTTCCTGATGTGCCGTTTCGAAGACAGCGCCAACGCCGATGGCCTCAGTCCGTACGATATCGCCAACGATGCCTCGTGGGCAACGATAAGCGCGAACCTCAAGATCTACGCGGCCGCAGCCAAGGCCAGCGGCCAGTTCGACGGCATCATGATCGACTCCGAGTCCTACGGCATCGGCCCGAACCCATGGAATTACGACACCATTCCAATCCCGTTCAAGCTCACCCAGGAGCGACCGTGGACTCTGCCCGACGACGCCCGAGAGCTCGCACAAAGGCGGGGCAAACAGCTGGCTGACGCCATGCGTGAGGGCTGGCCGAGCGTCATCATCTTTTCACTGCGAGGCGCCGAACTGTCCGACCCAGCCACCTACGATCCTTCTCATCAGGGCGGCGATCAGTGGGCCTGGATCAATGAGCTCGCCGGACCCTTCTTCATCGGCATGGTCGAATCGGTCCACGGCACTGCGGCAACAATCATCACCGGCGGCGAGAGCTACCAGCAACGCACGCAGGAGGATTTCACCAACGCCTACGAATGGCTCAAGCGGGGGCTGGCCAACAGCGGTGGCCCCATCATTCCCTCCGGCGCGGTGACTGCCGAGACGTACACCTCCACCGTGCAGGTCGCGAACCAGATCTTTGATCGAGACGTGCGGGCCGCATACGCCGACTTCAGCGCCGCTGAGGTGCAGACGCTACTTACCTACGCCCGCAAGGCCTCCGACCAGTACGTGTGGTTTTACAACGAACAGTTCGACTGGCGAAACTCCGGTGACCCGAAAACTCCTGTCCCGCAGGAATACCTTGATGCTGTCGCCGCCGCCAGGGCCGCGTGACATCCTTCTGCGACCTCTAGTCGCTCGACCTCGGGCACTACCATTCGTCGGCGGCCGTGGTGTGAGCGTCCGTTCTTTGTCCAAGGCGTGAAAGGGTCACCATGCGAAGAGGACTTCTTATTGCCGGACTGGCCGTCGTTTGTGTGGCTGTCGGTGTTGTCATCGTGCAGCGCCGTCAAGACTCGACAACGCAAGTGGGGGCACCGGTGATCCCACCCACGGGCGAACGATTGCTGATCCACTACGGATGGGACATTGCCGACGCAGCCAGCGCAGCCAAGAACGTCGACAAAATCGACGCACTGCCGTTTGACGGCATTGCCATCTCGGCGGACCAGAACCCCTGCGGCACCAAACCGGTTACAGAAGCCGCCGCTCAGGCCGACATGGCCAAGATGCCGAAGCTCAAAAACGTCAAACACAACTTCCTTCTGTGCCGTTTCCTGGACCCTGCGCTTCCCGACGGCTCGTCTCCCTATGCTGTCGAAGTCGACGCTTCGTGGGCGACGATGGCCGCCAACCTTTCGATCTACGCCAAAGCGGCGCAAGCCACCGGCATGTTCGACGGTTTCATGCTCGATACCGAATACTACGGCAAAGGGCCGAACCCGTGGGACTACGACTCCATTCCTATTCCGACGAAATACACCTCGGACCGACCCTGGCTGATCACACCGGAGAAGCAAGCGAAATCGGAGGCGCGCGGCAGGCAGATCACCGAGGCACTGGTGGAAGCCTGGCCCGATGTGGTGATGTTGTCGCTGCGCGGCGTAGAGGTATCCGACCCGGCATCGTTCAAGAAGCAGCACATGGGCGGCTACGACGGCTCATGGAACAGCGAACTCGCAGGTGCCTTCTTTGTCGGGATGGTGGCGGCCACCGCAGGCTCCAGGGCCACGCTCGTCGATGGCGGCGAAAGCTACAGCCAGCGCACCCACGAAGATTTTCAGAACGCCTACACCTGGCTAAAGCAGGGGTTACCGGACAACCACGGGCCCTTGCTTCCGTCGGGCACCGTCACCTCGGAGCTGTACAAGAAGACGGTGACGGTTGCCAGCCAGGTTTTCGAAAAGGACATGTATGCCAAGTGGTCGCTCATGCCGGTGCCGAAGATCCAGCAGTTGCTCACGCTTGCGCAGAAGTACACCGACAAGTACACGTGGTTCTACACCGAGACCCACAACTGGCGCGGCGCCGACTGGCCCGACGAAGCAGTGCCGGACGACTACCTCAGCGCGGTGGCGGCCAGCCGAAAGGCCTAAAGTGCTCAGAACCTGACCGACTCGGCCCGGGGGGGTCGACGGTTGGGAATCAACTTTGCGACCCGCCGGGCGAGTCGTTCGACGGGCAGTTCGACCACTTGGTAGAAGAGTTCGGTCACTACCAGGACGAACGGTAGAACGACCGCAAACAGTGCCAGCACGTTTGGTCTTCCGTGGCAGAGGTATGCGTAGGCGACAATGATCGGATCGTGGACGAGGACGAGCGAAAACGCGCGGCTGCCGAGATACCGCAGGACCCGATTGGAGAGCACCGTCGACCAACCGTTCGACGTGATGGTGAGGCACATCGCAAGAAGCGCTGCAGCAACCACAGCAAGGTTGTCGACGCCGACCATCAGCCTGCCGCCTCCGCTGATTCCCAGACCGTGCCTCGTCCAACGCCACGTTCCCAAAACAATTGTGAGCACCAAAGCAACGGCGGCCCCTCTACCCTCAAACAACATG
This sequence comes from Actinomycetes bacterium, assembly GCA_031360915.1. GTDB lineage: Bacteria > Actinomycetota > Acidimicrobiia > Acidimicrobiales > Ilumatobacteraceae > JANMCE01. The sequence goes on from JANMCE010000414.1 coordinate 15,131, forward strand.
GTGGCCGCAAGGCGCTGGCTCAGATCATCCCAATTGATGGCCGTCATGACGCCGAGACCGAGTACAGCCATGATGACCACTGATTGATGCTCTCCCGCCAGGAAGACGATGATGCCCAGAGCGCCGAGCGCTATCTGTTGCAGATGAAACTTTCGTACGAGCAGGGCTACGCCAATCCACACCGGGAAAGAAAGGGAGAATAGGACCTCCCAGCGGATGAACCACAGCACGCTGTTGGAACCGACCCCGGAGCGAACCACGAACACGACGTCACCGATGAGATCGTGACGACTCATCCGCGCTGGATGCTGGGAGACCCACGGGGTCGAAACGCTGATGATCCCGCGGGGAACGATGGCGATGGTCACCAGCGCAAAGCCCACCGCGGCCCACACCACGAGAAACAGGCGGATCACCCGCACGTAATACTGCGGCCAGGACTCGGCGTTGGACGCCGTCCGGGCACGGGCGAGCAGGACGCTGCTCGACAGTAGAAAGACCAAGATCGCTTCGCCGCCGGCCCAGATTCCGTGCAGCGGCGTGAAACCGAGCCACCAAGCCGTGCCGCCCTTGGACACGCTGTTGGCGTCGGAGTAGACGAACGCGAAGGCCGGCACGCTCCGCAGCAGGTGATGGATCACCACGACAAATGCCGCCACGCCACGAAGTCCCTCGAGACTTTTTGCTCGCACGACGTTCTGCCGCTACTCCGCTGCTTCGGCGAGGGCTTCGGAGAGGGTCGGATGGACCAGTAGGCTCTCCAAGACATCGGGCACGCGGAGATTGGCGGTGCACGCCAACGCGATCACACTGATCAGTTCGGCGGCGTGGCGACCGACGATGGAACCGCCGAGTACGACCCCGGTCGCGGGATCGGAGAGGATCTTCACGAAGCCACGGGCGTCATTGTTGATGAGCGCTTTGGGCGACGCCGAGAACGGGAGCTTCGTCGTACGGATCTTGCGTCCCTCAGCGAACGCCTCGGCTTCGGCCAGACCGACGTCGGCGATTTCCGGTTCGGTGAAAATAGCCGACGCCGCCTTGTCGTAGTCGAGATGACGGTGCTCGATGGTGTGCAGGCCCATGACATGCTCGGCCACCTTGCGACCCTGCATGGACGCCACCGACGACAGGGGCAGCTTGCCGCTGACATCGCCAGCCGCGTAGATGTGCGACACGTTGCTTTGGCAATGATGCCCGATGGGGATGTAGCCCCACTTGTCGGCCTCTACTCCGGCCGCTTCCAGGTTGAGCATTTCGCTGTTCGGCACCGAGCCAATGGCCAGCAGCGCGTGACTGCCACGAACGACCCGCCCGTCATCACACTGCACGACGACGCCGTCCCCATCCAGCTCAATAGCCTTGGCCTTGGCCCCTTTCAACAACGTCACACCCCGGGCCAGGAACTCGGATTCGAGCGCGGCGGCAACTTCGGGGTCTTTGTTCGGTAGTACCTGCTGGCGGCTGACGACGAGCGTCACCTTCGACCCGAGAGACGTGAACATGTGGACGAATTCCACACCCGTTACGCCCGAGCCGATCACGACGAGATGCTGGGGCAGAAGCTTGGGTGGGTAGCAGTCGCGGGTAACCAGGATGCGGTCGCCGTCGGGCTGGCAGAAGTCGGGAATGCGAGGGCGACTCCCGGTGGAGATGAGCACGGCGTCAGCAGGCAGTCGACCCACGGTGCCGTCGATCTCGGTGACTTCCACCTCGTGCGGGCCCACCATGCGCGCCGTCCCCTTCATCATGCGCACCTTCTGGCTCTCGAGCAGCCGCACGGTGGATGACGACAGTTTGTTCACGATGCTATCGACGCGCGTTTTTAAGCTCTCCATGTCAATGTGAGCGCTCTCGTCATCGGCCAAGCCCATGCCGCCAAGTCGTCGGCTGAAGCTCAAGGCGCCGCCCGTTGCGATCATGGTTTTAGATGGGATGCAATCCCACAGGTGCGCCGCGCCACCCACGATGTCACGCTCGACCATGGTGACCTGGGCACCCAAACGGGCCGCGTGAGTGGCCGCCATATTGCCGGCTGGACCACCACCGATGATGACAAATCGCAAGGCCACGACATGAGCGTATGGCATCGCCACCGAAAGGACATGAAGCGTCGGGGTGCGGCCCGCTAGCGTCGGCTCCCGTTATGGCCGATGAAGCGACCCCTGCCCCCACCCCTACGTTTGAAGATGAGGCGGCCCAACACTCGAAGCTAGCCGAGGAAAAGGCGCTGCGCTACGCCAAATTGAGTGCACTCGAAGCCACCGGCACCAATCCGTATCCGCATCGGTTCGACCGTTCGGCCACGCTGGCCGAAATCCGCGCCGAGCACGGAACCCTGGTTGCCGGCAGTGAGACCGAGGTACGGGTGTCGGTGGCGGGGCGCATGATGCTGCGTCGTGACACCGGCAAGCTGATCTTTGCTCAGATGAAGGATCGCTCCGGCGAGATCCAACTGTTCGTCTCGAAGGGTGTGCTTGGTGACGAGCCGTTCGGTAGGTTCAAGGATCTCGACCTCGGCGACTGGATCGGGGCAACGGGTTTGTTGATGTCCACCAAGACCGGCGAACTCTCCGTGAAGGTCGACGGATTCGAGTTGTTGTCGAAGGCGGTGCGCCCGCTGCCTGACAAGTGGAAGGGGCTGACCGATACCGACACTCGCTATCGACAGCGCTACGCCGACCTCATCGTGAACCAAGACGCTCGTCGTGCATTCGAAGTGCGCCACGGCATGATCTCGTCGTTCCGTCGCACGCTGGCCGCCAAGGGTTTCATCGAGGTGGAAACACCGGTGCTGCACGTGGAGCCGGGTGGCGCGCACGCCCGCCCGTTCATCACCCATCACAACACGCTCGACATGACGCTGTATCTGCGCATCGCACTCGAACTACACCTCAAGCGATTGATCGTCGGTGGTATGGAGCGGGTGTTCGAGATCGGGCGAATTTTCCGCAACGAGGGCATCAGCACGCGCCATAACCCCGAGTTCACCATGATGGAGCTCTACCAAGCGTTCGTTGACTACACCGAGATCATGGACCTCACGGAGGAACTCATCGTGACGTCTGCTCGGGACACGCTCGGGCACACAACGGTGGACATCAATGGCACTCCGCACGACCTGTCTTCTCCGTGGCGAAAGGCTCGTATGGTCGACCTGATCGAGGAAAAGATTGGGCGTGCTGTGCATCCCTCGATGCCGATCGATGAGTTGCGCAAAATCGCCGCCGCGCACGGCGTGAAGCCAGCGCCGTTCTGGGGCACCGGAAAGCTGGTGGAGGCTCTGTTCGAGGAGGTGGCCGAGTCCGATCTCGTCGCGCCGACGTTCGTCACCGGTCACCCGGTGGAGATCTCGCCGCTGGCTCGCGCTGACCGCAACGACCCGTGGCTCACGGAGCGCTTCGAACTGTTCGTAGGCTCTCGTGAGCTGGCCAACGGTTACTCGGAGCTCAATGACCCCGTGGTGCAGCGGGCCCGGTTTGAGGACGAGCAGACGGCCAAGGAAGCGGGCGACGCTGAGGCGGGAACGGTGGACGAGGACTACCTGCGGGCCCTCGAATACGGGCTTCCGCCCACGGGTGGCCTGGGTATCGGCATGGATCGTGTCGCGATGCTGTTAACCGGCGCACCGAGTATCAAGGAAGTCATCCTGTTCCCCACGCTTCGTCCCGAACGAATGTGACATTCGTACGCGTTGTGTGACTGAACGGTGAAACTTTGATTCTTTTCGCCCATGTCTCGTCCGGGCACGGTCAAATAATGTAAGTGACAGCCAAGTAACTCTTCGACGCCCCCCGCCGGATCACCTTCTTGGGAAAGGCGAAACTTCCGATGACTCTCACGATGCCCATGACATCTCAGTTGTACCCTGAGCGAGCAGCTCTGGCCTCACGATCAAAGAGGATCTTCGACATAATTGTAGCGGGGTCCGCCCTGATTATTCTCTCACCGCTCGTGTTGCTCACCGCACTTGTAGTGGCCGTTTCGTTCGGTCGGCCTCTGTTCCACCGCTCCTACCGAGCGGGATTGCACGCCGAAGACTTCCTGGTCTGGAAGTTCCGCACCATGACGAACGCGTGCGATTCACAGGGGAACTTGCTTTCCGATGAGCAGCGCCTCACAAAGACGGGTCGCTTCATCCGTCGGCTCAGCCTTGACGAGCTGCCGCAGCTGTTCAACATCGTTCGCGGTGACATGAGCATCGTCGGCCCCCGCCCGCTTCCTTCTCTGTACATCAACCGCTACTCGCCAACCCAGCGGGTGCGCCTTGAAGTGCGTCCCGGCCTCACCGGCCTCGCCCAGATCAATGGCCGCAACAACCTGTCATGGTCGAAGCGTTTGGCTCTCGATACCAACTATGTCGAGCAGTGGTCGTTCGGTACCGACCTCCGCATCATCGTGCGCACCGTTGGCAAGGTACTGAAGGCCGACGGCGTCTCAGCCGTTGGCATCGCCACCGGCCACGAGTTCATGGGCAACGACGTCGAGCAACACGAAGCCCAGCGCCAAGTCGCCTAACAGGGTCAGGTTACGAGGAAGCCCCGGGGTTCAGCCTCGGGGCTACCGTCGTTTTCGAGGTGTTGTTCGCCTCCCATCCTGAACGCTGTCACGGCCGGCGGCCGTGGTCGCCGTCAGCCGTGACAGCGATCAGCGTTCTTGCTGCTTACCGCGCCGCCGGCAATCGGTTACTTCTCGCAACTTCATCAGCCTTACCGCTGCACTGCAATGCACCAGTTCGAACCGGCTCTCGTGGTGCACTCGAATGCAGCGATAAGTCCGATGGGCAGAAACTGTTTCCCTTACTGCGGCGCCGCACGCGCCGATGCAACCATCAAGCTGGCGAGCTACGCCGTCTTACTCGGTGGAGTTATTATCTCTGGGCTGAGTATAAGGAAGCTGGCGGCGCATGACCCCGCAGCGTCAACGCGGACGGCGTCAGGCGAGGATCAGAGTCGGTCGAACAGGATGTTGGCGAGCACGCCGCCGTAGGAGATGATGCGGCCGCAGTGCTCCATGTGCCACACCGGTGCATCGGCAATGACGTTGCCCGACATGAGCGGACCGACCACGTAGAGGTTCTCGTTGGCCTGCATGGTGTCATCTACCTCAAGACCGCGGGCCGATGCGTTCACCCGCACCAAGCCCCGCCTGACGAGGCTTTCGACGATGCCCGCCGCACCGGCCGCGTTCAGCGAGCCCGAGCCGCTGCAGTTCACAATGGCGGTCATCGGCGTGGGGTACTCGTGCACGACCAGGGTGGGGTCGTCGGTGTAGCGAACCCGAACGCCGCCGTCGTCAACGGAGCCGAGGCCCACGAAGCGGGCTGCCAGAACGTCGAGGCGGCCGGCGTGTTGCAAGGACTCGACCAGGTCGGAGTATTCGGTGCCGGCCCGGCGCTGGAACCGACCAAGGTCAGACCCCCATACACCGGCGAACTCGAGCTTCTCCTCGCGGTTGAGCTGCTTGATGACCGCGCCCATCGCCCGGAAGATAGGGGTGAGGGTGTCGGAGATGGTGAGTTGCTGCTCGGTACCCTCAGCAATGTCCTGCAACGCAGCTTGGTAGACGCCCTTTGCCGTCAGACCGGGTGTATCGAAGAGCGCCTCAAGATGTCGAGCGACGAAGTGCACGGACGGGTCGGGGTCAACCAGTCGCTCGGGAAGCGCACCCTTGGGTGACGCTACGTAGAACTTGGTGACCAGACTGTTGATCTCAGCATCATCGTTGAAGCGAAACAACATCTCCATCGTGCTGGCGTTGGCACCAATGAGTAACACGGTGCCACCGGACGCGCGCTGTAGCTGCTGGCGAACCCGTTTCATGGTGACGAGCACCGTGGGCAAATACGGATCATCGATAAGGCACGCAGTGGCCGCAGCGTCGGCCGAGAGCATGGAGAACTGTGAGAGAGGCACCGGCATGCCGACCGCCAACACGACCGAGCGCGCGTGTAGCGCCGGCTCGTCGGCGGACAACGAAATCTCGTAGAGACCGTCCCGCCGCACGACATCGACTACTTCGGCGTGGATGCACACGTGGGTGGCGAGCGAAAGTTGCTCGGCTTCGGCCAAGAGGGTACCGACGCGTTCTTTCAGGAAGAGCCCGAAGAGGTAGCGGGGAACGTAGAGGTCGTCCCACTCGCCGGCTTCAATGGCGCCGTGGTTGACCTTGAGCCATTCGGCGGAGAGCGCTCCCCCGTTGGCACGGAACGACTCGAGCATCCAGTGCCGATTGTCGGAGAGCCACGTCGTGAACAGCTCTCGTTCGGGCGACGGGATGAACTCTTTCAGCGCGGTGATCAGCAGTGCGTTGGTGCCCGAACGTTCGCCGTACGGGATACCGGTGTAGAACTCGCTGGCTCGCTCGACGTTCGCAATACTTATCCGTTGGCCTCGCCCCGTGGCGAGCACCCGTTCGAGCAGGCGGATGGTGGTGTACGTGGCCGAGAGGCCCGAGCCAATCAGAACGACATCAAACGGGTGCGGCGAAACCTGTTCCGCCACGTCAGTAGTCTCCATCTGGTCGACGCTGACCGGACGAGTGGGGAAGGACGCGGGCCGGGTTGCCGACCACGGTCACATCGTCGGGTACGTCGCGAATGATGACCGCCCCGGCACCGATTGTGGACCACTTCCCGACCTTCACACTGGGGATGATGACAGCCCCGGCGCCGACGTGGGTGCCTTCGCCGATTTCGACGTGGCCGCACAACGTCGCGTGCGGCGAAATGTGGGCGAAGTCGCCGATGATGTTGTCGTGATCGACGCTGGCAGCGGTATTGATCAAAACGTGCTGGCCAATACGAGCATTGGCCTGAACGACGGCGCCGTGCAGGATGACCGTGCCTTCGCCAATCGAGGCCGTTGGCGCCACGATGGCGCTGGAATGGATGGCGGTGAAGAACTCGGCGTGTTTGAGGGCGCGAACGATCTCGGCCCGTTCGCTGTTCCGGCCGATGCACATGACGAAGGGAGCCTTGGGATCGTCAAACTCCTCCGCGCCGGCCACACGGACCCCCGGAAGGACGATGTCGTGCTTGAGATGGCGACGGCCTTCGTCGGCGTAGACCGCCAGCACCGGGATGCCGAGGTCGCGCAGCACATCCATCACGACGAGAGAGTGACCGCCGGCACCATAGACGTATACACCGTTGTTCACGAGAACCTGCCTGCTCCTTGCGCCGTCACACCCGTGAGCGACACTCGACGGCGACGAAAGACTAGTCGGGCACCGTCAGGTTCTCTCTAGGTCAGCGGGTTCAGATTCTTCTTGAGGATGCGCTCAGGTGAGGGCGGCGAGGTCGCTGTCGACCATCATGGTGACGAGCTCGTTGAACGACACCTTTGGTTCCCAGCCGAGGGTTTGCTTGGCGAGCGAGCAGTCTCCCAGCAGGTGGTCAACTTCGGATGGGCGGATGAACTTCTCACTCGACACGACGTATTTTTCGTAGTCGAGACCGACATGGGCGAAGGCGATTTCGCAGAACTCGCGCACGGTGTGCGACTCACCCGTCGCCAGCACGAAGTCGACCGGTTCGTGATGTTGCAGCATCCGCCACATGCCTTCCACGTAGTCGCCCGCAAAACCCCAGTCGCGCTTGGCGTCGAGGTTGCCGAGCACGAGTTCTCTCTGATGGCCCAGCTTGATGGCGGCCGCAGCGCGGGTGATCTTGCGGGTGACAAAGTTCTCACCGCGACGGGGGCTCTCGTGATTGAAGAGAATGCCATTGCAGGCAAACATGCCATAAGCCTCGCGGTAGTTCACGGTGGCCCAGTAGGCGTAGAGCTTGGCCACGGCATACGGCGAGCGCGGATGGAACGGGGTGGTCTCGCTCTGCGGCGGCGGCGTGGAGCCGAACAGTTCGGAGGATGATGCTTGATAAAAGCGGGTTTCCAGTTTGGAGAGACGGATGGCTTCGAGAACGCGGAGCACACCGACGCCGGTGATGTCAGCAGTGAAGTCGGGCAGTTGGAAGCTGACGCCTACGTGGGACTGCGCCGCGAGGTTGTAGACCTCATCGGGTTGTACGTCCTGCAGCACCCGCACGAGGCCGAGCGGCTCGGACAGATCGCCGTAGTGCAGCTTTAGGCGGTCTCGATCGGCACCACCGTGGATCAATTCGAGGCGCTCACGTGACAGCACGGACGATCGGCGCACGAGACCGTGC
>JANMCE010000447.1:0-13416 GCA_031360915.1 Actinomycetes bacterium
GGCCGGACTCGTATAGAGTCTTCCCCTCGTGGGCAAAGCATCGTCAGCTAAGAAAGTCGCCAAGGTCGCAGAGAGCGCTCGCGGAGTAAAAGTCCGTGAGCCTCGGGGCAAGGTCTTTCCTGCCGCGCTCGCCACCGTCATCATCCTCGGCACGCTGTTGATTGCGTATTCGCGCCAGTCCAGCATTGCCAATGCCAGCACCAAGCCAACCACAGCCGATCACTGGCACGTGGCCTACGGCATCTACAACTGCGATAAGTGGCTCGACAACGTCAAGAACGCCAACGAGCAAAAGGATGGCAACGGTCAGCTGACCGATGAGCAGTTCAAGGTCACTGGCATCCACACCCATGGCGACGGCGTGATCCACGTGCACCCGTACGGCTCGGCCGGTGCGGGCAAGAACGCCAAGCTCGGCAGCTGGCTGAAGCTGGCGCCCATCAAGTTCTCCGACACCACCATGGTCCTGCCGGCCGAACTCGGATCGGCCACCATCAAGAACGGTGATAAGTGCGGCGACAAGCCGGCTAGTTGGAAGGTGCTGGCGTGGGACGACGCCAAGACGGCGAAGACAACCGAACCCAAGAAGTACCTCACTGCCTTCGGTGACATTCGCTTCACCCGCAACGGCATGGCCATCGCCATGGTCTTTAACGCCGACGATCCGAACTTCGACTACAAGACGCTCGAGCCCCCGTCGGCGGCGAACCTCGACGCTCTTGGCGCCGCCGACTCGGCTACCGGTGCGCCGGTGACGACCGTCAAGGGTGCAACGACTGTGGCCGGTGCCACCACGGTTGCCGGTGCCGATTCTTCAACATCGGTGGCGAGCAGCTCCTCTTCCACCGCAGGCTGATGAAAGCAGTCGTTCTGGTCGGAGGCTTCGGCACCCGTCTGCGTCCCCTCACGCTCACCACGCCCAAGCCCATGCTGCCCATCGGTCGCGTGCCAATGGTGGAACGAATCGTCGAGCGCCTCGTGGCTGGCGGTGTGGATGAAGTGGTGCTTGCACTCGGCTTCGGATCCGACGCTTTCCAGGCGGCGTACCCCGATGGTCGCTGTGCCGGTGCTCGCCTGGTGTACGCCACCGAACCCGAGCCGCTCGACACGGCCGGCGCAGTGGCCTTCGCCGCCCGTCACGTCGGTATCGATGACACGTTCATCGTGGTGAACGGCGACATCCTCACCGACCTTGACGTGGCCGCCATGGTGGCAGCCCACCGAGCGAGCGGAGCGCGTGGCACCATCCACCTCACCGAGGTGGAAGACCCGAGCGCGTTTGGTGTGGCCGATCTCGACGGAACCCGCATCGCCCGCTTCGTCGAGAAGCCCGCCAAGGGCGAGGCCCCGAGCAACCTCATCAACGCCGGTACCTATGTGCTGGAAGCGTCGGTGCTCGACCTGGTGCCGGTCGGCGCCCGGGTGTCCATCGAGCGGGAAGTGTTTCCGGTCCTTGCGGCCGAAGGTTCGTTGGTCGGGCATTCCACCGATGACTACTGGCTCGACACCGGGCGGCCCGAGCAGTACCTGCGGGCCAACACCGATCTTGTCGCCGGCCGTCCTGGGGTCACCTCGCCCTCTTGCGCTCCCACCGACGCGCACGTCGCCGATAGCGCCGATGTCACGGCCAGCGTGATCGGCCACGGCTGTCACATCGCTGCCGAAGCCAAGATCAGCGGTACGGTCCTGCTCGACGATGTGATGGTCGGACACGGTGCGAGCATCACGGGCTCGATTCTTGGTCGCGGCGCGAAAGTTGGCGCTGGTGCGTCGTTGCAGGGCGTGGTGCTTGGTGATGAAGCCGTCGTTGCCGCTGGCGAGCATCTGGTGGATACGAAACGGCCAGCATGAAAGCGATGGTCACCGGTGGCGCAGGGTTTATCGGCTCCCACCTGGTTGACCGTTTGCTGGCCGAGGGCTACACCGTCGACGTCATCGACGATCTCAGCCACGGCTCACTCGCCAATGTGGCTGCGGCCCGTAATGAGCACACCGGGGCGTTCCGGTTCCACAACCTTGACGCCCGCTCGCCGGACCTGCTCGACTTGGTCGGACGGCGTACGCCCGAGGTGATTTTCCACCTGGTCGACCTTCCCGAACATAACGACCGCAACTCGGTCAATGTGCTGGTGACCACCTGCGTCAACGTGCTGGAGGCAGCCAAGGAACACCGCGTCGGCAAGGTCGTGGTCACCATCGACGCGCTGGCCCTCTACGGCAATCCGCTCGCCGCTGACCTGCCGCTGCGCGATGGCCAGTCAGCCGCACCCACCACGTCACGCGGCATCGCCATGCGCACCATCATCGATCTGTGCAAGCTCTACCGCACCAAACACGCGGTCGAATTCACCGTGATTGCGTTGGTCAACGTGTTCGGACCCCGCCAGCGCCCCGAGCGCGGTGTAACTGCCGCGTTTGTAGAACGAGCCGCTCGGGGACAGACTGCCGAGGTTCACGGCGATGGTCGCCAGACCCGTGACTTCCTCTTCGTGGATGATGCGGTCGACGCCCTGGTGCGATCAGCCAGTCGGGGCGGTGGGCTGGTGGTCAACGTGGGCACCGGGGTGCAGACCTCGGTGCGTCAACTCGAACGCATGGTGATGGGGCAGGCCCCCGTGGCCACCCGGATTCCGGCTCGCACCGACGACATCGCCCGCTTCGCCGTCTCGCCCGTACGCGCTCGCATCCACCTGGCGTGGGCGCCGTGGACGGCAGTGGCCGAAGGTGTGGCCCGTCTGACTTCGGCGCTACCCGACGTACGGCGAACGGAACCAACCGGAAACGTCGACGAGGAACAGCGCTGACGTGTCGGTATAAATCCTGACGCCGTTGTTTCCGCCCAAACCAACCGTCACGGCGTTGGCCAGCACATCCCCTATGCCGATGTTGAGCGACGACGACCCCGGTCGACCCTGGCCGTCGGGCCACACGGTAAAGTACCCGCTGCTGGACGCATCGAACGCCGTGAGGTTCAGTGTGACGGCCGCAGCCGACAGCGGAACACCCGCGGTGCCCGCGATGCCCAGAGCCCATTCGCGCGTGCGCTGGTCGAAGCTGGCGTTGCCCAGGATAGTGCTTTGGCGGGTGTCGAGCACCCGCTGGGCGGCAACGGAAACGAACCCACCGGCTACCGGTGAACCGGTTGTGTAGAAGCCCATGACGTCGACAATCACGTCGACCGGCGCCGACGCGTACAGCACGATCGCATTGCCAACTCCGACGTGCGCGGTGACCTGATTGGCGACGGCGGCGTGGCGGCCGAAGTTGAGGCTCGACACGTCCGCGAGGCTGTCGCCGTTACCCACGACCGTCACGTAGCCCGTCCCGTTCGGCGCAACGGCGGTGACATTAAGGACCACCGCTCCGGCCGAACTACCGGCCATGTCGACGCCGAGATCAAGCGGCAACACACGCGCCTCACCCGCGGCCAGCTTGCGTCCAGCGCGGGAGTCGAGGACACGGGTGGGGGTGATGCCGAAGAATCCACCGCCCGGTGTCGGAACCGCCCACGTCTGGCCCGCTGCGTTGGTGGTGGTGGCCGGTGCGGCGTACCAGCCGACAACATCGATGATGAGGTGGGCGCTCGAGCTGCTGGCGACTGAGATCTGGCCACCACCCGATACTCGGACGGTGACGGCGTTGGCGATGGTCTGTTGGTTGTCGTAGTTCAGCACCGACGTAGACGGTCGGCTCTGATCGGCGGGCCACACGGCCAGATAGCCGGCGGACGGGTCAACGACGGTGACGTTCAATGACACCGCCGCAGCCCCGGCCGGAACGCTGCCGCCGGACACCGTGACGACTCGGGTCTCGTTCGGTTGCAGCGAGCCGCCCGCGGTCCGGGTATCGAGCACGCGGGACGGCGCGATAGGGACGAACCCGCCGGGACCTGGCTGCAGCACGGATCCGTCGGATTGCATCGGCGCAACGAACGCAGACGCGCTGGATGGCGTGAGCACAGCCGCGACAAGAAGCATGATTGCCAACGCCATCGACTTCATCGACCGCCGTACCACCGTGGCTACCTCGCTTTTCAGTGCCCGCACACCAGATTCCCTAAGCAAAAGCCTAGCGGGGTTCCTCACAGAGAGTGCGGCAGCCACCCACTTTCTACGAATGAACGGCAGCTCGTGCTTGCCCACGGTCGTTTCGGCGGTACTGTAACGTCGAGCGTGTGATCGAACAGCACCTTGATATCGCTACCGCCCACGGCATGATGAACACGTTCATTACCCATCCGGAGGAGGGCGGGCCGCATCCGGTTGTGTTCTTCTACATGGATGCGCCCGGCAAGCGTGAAGAGCTTCATGACATGGCCCGGCGGCTTGGCACTGCGGGCTACTACGTGATCCTGCCGAACCTCTACTACCGCTCGTACCGTGAGTTCGACATCTTTGGCGATGACCCCACCCACACGCGGGAGGTGATGTTTCGCCTCATGAGCGGCCTGAGCGACCACATGGTCACCAGTGACACCAACGCTCTGTTTGCCCACATCGACATCGATCCGGCCGCCGATGAAAAGCGAGTCGGCTGCATGGGTTACTGCATGAGTGGACCATTCGCATTCGCCATGGCCGGTATCTTCCCAGAACGCATCAAGGCCGCGGCGTCGTTGTACGGGGTGCGGCTCTTCGGGGACAAGTCGCCCGCCCATCTCGCCGCGCAAGTAAAGGGCGAGCTGTACTTTGCGTGCGCCGAGCATGACGAATACGCGCCGCCAGACATGGTGGCCGGACTCGAAGCACACCTGCGGGCGGTCGGCGCGAACGCCCGGGTGGAGCGCTACCCCGGCGCGCATCACGGCTTCGCCTTTCCCACCCGCGGCCAGGTCTATTCCAAACCCGATGCTGAGCGGCACTGGGAGCGGCTGCACGACCTATTCGGTCGCACCCTCCGCTAGCACGCATCGAGCGACGTGCTCGGCCTTTGCAATGTCGCTCATGACGGTGTCGGTGACGACTGGTCGAACACCTACTGCAGCCACTGCCGCAGCCTCTTCAGCGTCAACAGTATCGATCAACAGCGTGCCGGCAACCTCCCGGTAGAGGGTGGCGATGGATGCCTGATTGGACCGGAAACCCATCTCCACCAACAGGCGGTCGGCGGGGCCTTTGAGCGCCTTGCCACCGACAATCGGCGAGATGGCGACCACGTCGTCGCGCCGATTGCGCAGCGCCCTTTCCAGCGACGGTAGCGCCCGTAACGGCCCAATCGACACCAGCGGATTCGACGGAGCGATCACCACGGTGTCGGCGCTTTCGATCGCGTGCAGAACTGCCGGTGGCACGGTTGCGGCGTCGGCGCCGGCGAAGCGCAGCGACGTCACCGGCACGCTGTGGCGGTGGCGCACGAAGTACTCTTGGAAGGAAATCTCACCCAGCTCCTCCACGGTCACCATGGTGCGGACCGGGTCGTCCGACATCGGCAACATGGTCAGATCGAGATCCCAGGCCCTAGCGATTTCATTGGCCACCTGCGTCAACGTGGCTCCTTCACGCAGGCGGTGGGTGCGGTACATGTGGGTGGCCAGATCCTGATCGCCGAGCCCGAACCATGTGCCCGCTGCGGTGGAGTTGGTAGGCCGTACGGCGGTGAATCGGTCGAGGGCTTTGAGGGCCGTCCAGGACTCATCAGCAAGGCCCCAGCCGCGCTCAAGGTCCGTCGCTTCGGCGAGGGTGTAGGTGATGGTGTCGAGGTCAGGGCAGATGGTGAGGCCGTGCATCTCGGTGTCATCGCCCGTGTTCACGATGGCGACGATGTCCTGCGGAGGCATCACACGTATCAGCCCACGGAGGAAGCGGGCCGCGCCCACCCCTCCACACAAAACGGTCACCGTCATCCGTGCTCCACCACTTCTCGATAAAGGGCCACCATTTCCTCGGTTGCTCGTGCCCATGAAAACAGTCCCCTACGTTGTCGACCGGCCGCGATCAGCCGCGGCCTTCGCACATGATTGTCGTAGGCGTCCTGTAGTGCCATAGCGAGTGCCTCGACGTTGGTTGGATCAACCAACAGGGCCGCGTCAGCCGCCACTTCGGGAATTGCGCCTGCGGTCGACCCGACGATGGGGACGCCGTAGTGCATAGCTTCGAGCAGCGGCAGCCCGAACCCCTCGTCGAGCGACGGATATGCGAACACGGTGGCGTTCGTGAACAACGCGGCTCGGGTGGCATCGTCGACGTAACCGAGCGTCACGATGTGCTTGGCGGTGTACGGCGCAATGGAACCGGTGGCGCGACGAATCGACTCATCATCGGTGCCTGGTGCGCCGGCCAGCACCAGCAGGCAGTCCTCGTTCGACCGGTGCATCAGACCGAATGCCTCGATAAGACGCGGCAGGTTCTTGCGCGGCTCCCGCGTGCCGATCGACAGGATGTACTTTCGCTTCTTGAGCTGTGATGGCAGTGGTCCGACGACCTGGTCGGGATCGTAGGTGGGCCCGGGGTACACCACACGGACCCGATCAGTGTGCAGCAGCGTGCGGACGTCGTTGGCGACCGCGTGAGAGATGGTGTGGACGAACGCACCGCGGTCAACGGCACGACGAATAACGTCGCCGAACGTTCGCACGACCGGTAGCACCAACTCGGGCCGTTGAAACAACGTGAGGTCGTGCACGCTCACCAGAGTGGGAAGACCGGTCGGCGGCACAACATAGTTGGTGCCGTGCACCAGATCGGCGCCGCGCAGTGATCGGCGGGCCGTCGGCCAGTCGGCTTTCGCCCACGCCGCCAGTGCGAGACGGGCCGGATATTTCAGTCTTCGAGCACCGGGCGGGAGGTCGGCTCGGTAGCTGAGAACGTACGGAATCACCGCCACATCCGGGCGTTCTCGCAGGTGGCGGGAAAGGTCAGCCGTGAACCGGCCGATGCCCGTTGGCGGGCCGATGAGCGACCCGACATCAAGGGCGATCGACAGAGTTCTGGTGTCGGACATCTCCTAGACGGTACCGGCCGCTACGGTTTGAGCGGAACTTTGCTCAAGGAGACCCATGCGTCGCGCCCTCATCACCGGCATCACTGGCCAGGACGGTCAACATCTTGCCGAGTTCCTCTTGGGCAAGGGTTACCACGTCGCTGGCCTGATGAAAGGCCAGAACAACCCCCGGGGCGACGCCATTCGAGCCGAGTTTCCCGACGTGGAGTTGGTACCTGGTGACCTTGCCGATCTTGGTTCGCTCATCAACGCCGTCGATGTGGCGCAGCCCGACGAGGTGTACAACCTGGCGGCCATGTCGTTCGTGCACATGTCGTTCAACCAGGCCGAGTTGAGCGCCAACATTTCGGGCCTGGGAGTGCTGCGCGTGCTGGAGGCCATCCGTATTGTTGGGGGAGCGGACAACAACCCGATTCGATTCTACCAGGCGTCGTCGTCGGAGATTTTCGGCAAAGTACGCCAGACGCCCCAGACGGAGGACACGCCGTTCTACCCGCGGTCGCCCTATGGCTGCGCCAAGGTGTTCGGCCACGACATCACCGTGAACTATCGCGAGGCCTACGGCATGTTCGCCTGCTCAGGCATCTTGTTCAACCACGAGGGCGAAAGGCGTGGGCTCGAGTTCGTGACCCGCAAAGTGTCCAACGCGGTCGCTCGCATCAAGCTGGGGGCGCAGAACGAGTTGCTACTCGGCACCCTCGACACCCAACGCGACTGGGGCTACGCCGGAGACTACGTGAAGGCCATGTGGTTGATGTTGCAACAAGATGTCGCCGAAGACTTTGTGATCGCTACCGGCGAGGCACACTCGATCCGCGACTTCGTGACGCTCGCGTTCGCCGAAGTCGGCATCCGCGACTGGACGCCCTACGTTCACCAGGATGAACGCTTCATGCGTCCATCAGAGGTTGATCTGCTCGTAGGTGATGCAACCAAGGCTCGCACCAAACTCGGCTGGACCCCCGAGGTCACCTTCGAACAATTAGTCAAGCGCATGGTCGCCCACGACCTACAGCTAGAAACCGCAAAGCTCCGTTCCCGCTCGGCCTGAATCGGCGGACCACCCGTCACTCGCCATACAAATTGGCAATAGAAGTATGTACCAAACGCAGTCAAACAGCTGTACTCTTTAGGCGTGACACAGCGCACGACCGTTGAACTCGATTCCGACCGGTTGGCAGAGGTACGTGCGATTCTTGGCACGTCCGGCATCCGCGACACCATTGACGCCGCCTTTGATCGCGTGGTTCGACAGGCGCGGCGAGAAGCATTGCTCGAGCAACTGCTCACGGGTGACGGTATCGATCTTGGGCCCGAGCACTTTGCGAATGCTCGGCCGCGCCGTCCGTAGCCGTGGTCTATCTGGTTGACACAAGTGCATGGCATTGGGTCGGCAACCCTTTGGTCGCGAACCGTTGGCGAACGCTCCTTACGAATGACGCTGTTGCCATCTGCGACCAAGTTGCGCTGGAGGTTCTCTACAGCGCTCGCAGCGAGTCCGACTACACCCGCACGGCAGCGAATCTTGCAGGTCTGATCTCCGTGCCGATACGCGCCGAAACCTTCGAGCGGGCCCGCGAGGTGCAGTACCTTCTCGCCCAAAGCGGAGGCCTGCACCACCGAAGTGTCACGATCGCCGACCTCGTCATCGCAGCCGTCGCAGAGCACGGCGCGCTACCGGTGCTCCATTACGACGAGGACTATGACCGGATAGCCGCCATAACCGGACAGCCAACCGAGTGGATCGCCCCCCGGGGGTCTCTGTAAATCGACCGAGCACCGCAACATGCTGGCGGATTGTTCGAGCGAAGCCGGTCGGAGGCGTTGGGCATCAAACACGATGCCCAATCACTTCATGATACATCGGGACGACACACTCGCCACCGAGGTCGTGACCGCAAGGTATCCTGGAGTCATGGCAACGAAGACAGACGAGCTACACAAGAAGGCCCTCGCACTGTCAAACGTTGAGCGTGCCCATCTCGCCGCCGAACTCCTGGTGAGCCTCGAACCCTCGCCCGACGAGGACCCGACTCTCGTGATGTCTCTGTGGGCGACCGAGATCGAGCGACGAGCTCAGCGAGTTATAGCTAGTGGCGCCGCAGGTCAGGACTGGAAGATCGTCCGCCAACGGGCTGTGGACATCCTCGACAAGTGACGGCCGCAATCCGCTTCGTCGATGAGGCGGTCAAAGAAGTCGATGATGCAGTTCTTTGGTACGAAGATCGACGGGAGGGACTCGGGCTTGCCTTTCTCGCTGCACTCGATCGGGCCATTGAGTCGATCACGCGTCGGCCGCAAGCTGCAGCATTGATAGAGGATGTCTCCGAAGACCTCGAAATACGACGGATATCGATCCGTCGATTCCCGTACTTCGTCGCGTACCTTGTTCCGACGGAGCCGTCGTCGTCCTCGCCGTTGCCCACGAACGCCCCGGCTACTGGAGCGAGCGGCTCGAATCGTGATCGGTTTGACCCGGAGACTGCGGTTTACGGCGTCAGCGGATGGTCCAACAGCGCTTCGGTGAGGCTACTGGCATCGATTTTGCTGGGGTGGGAAAGCGTCTGGCGCAACATCACCGCGAAGAAGATGAGAGGTACGACCGAAGCCGCCACGAGCGCGGCCTCGACGCGGGGGAGAAGGTCGTGCGCTAGCGGCAGCATGGCGAATACCGCAACGACGCCCAGCACCCATCCAACGGCCACCGTCGGATGGCGGTGCAATGCAATGAGCGCCTGTGCGAGAGCGACCGCGGCCATGTAGACGCCAGCGGCGAGGGCAAGAAGGGCCATGTCCTTGTTGCTGACCTTCACCTTGAAGGCAATTGACAGGGCAATCGGACCGAGTGCCGCGGCTCCGGCCACGCCAAGCACGGCGACACCGGCAACGACCTTCATGAGGGTGCGAAAACCACGGCGAAACTCATCGAACGCTCCGACGGCGGCGAGGCGGGCGAGCTTGGGCAGCAGTGACGCCTGAACAGCCTGGAACATGAACAGCGGAATGCGCGAGATGAGGATGGCGAAGTTGAACGCAGCCAGTCGTGAGTACAACTTCGAGGTACTGCTGAACGTGACGTTCGGAGCCTGGTCGGCCACGCTCGACAGCGGCCCGGCAATCAGCGGCCCGGCGTTCACCAGGAACGCGGCAGCGACCGAGCCGAGCAAAAGCCAGCCGATGTTGGTGGTTACCTCGACCCACGGCGCTTCCGGACCGGGCTCAAGAAGATGGCGCTGCGGGACGAAGGAGACGAGAAGCGCAATGATTGGCGGCAGCCCCACGAGCAGCGCGTAGGCCATCAGCGATTTCACGCCTATGGCGGCCAGCACGCCGCAGCCCGCCACACGCACAAGGCCGTCGATGCCCATGATCATGCCATAGGGGCGGAATCGGCCGCTGCCCGACAGAATGCCGCGGCCGATGTGGGCGGCACCCCATGTGACAACGCTCAGCATGAGTGCATTCACGATGTTGCCGCTGCCGTGAAAGGAGTGTTTGGTCAGTACTGATCGCATCGCAACCAGAGCTATGAGCACCACTGCTGCAATCGATCCGCCCAGGACAGCGGCGCGCCGAACGACGGGAAGCCCGCCCTGACCCAGCGTTTTGCGATGCGAGAGGGCCCGACCGAGTTCCTGTTCAAGCGGCAGGAAAAAGCCGGGTGCGATGGCAAAGGTGGCAAACCACAGGGCCTGCAGAATGATGAGATCGTCCTGCGGCAGCGCTTTGCCGGCCAGGGCAGTAAACGCGTAGGCGCAGATGCCGGAAATGACCAGGCCGGCGCCCACCGCGATAGTGCCTTCGGGGAGCGGGTTGCGGGCGGTAGTTGTTTCGGTGGCGGGGGTGTCGGACAAGACGCAAATGCTAGTGGCGATGCCCGCGACAGAGATGGAGCGCATAGGGTTTTGGTCTCATGTTGTTCATACGGCGGAAGTGCAAAAACCTCTTTATCGCTCTGTCGGCGGGCTTGATGCTCGGGGTGCCGGCGAGCGCTCGTGGCGCCAGCCAGGCCGCGCTCGTGCCTCAGTCCTTCGGTCCGAACGTGACCATTGTGGGGCGCGGCTACGGCCACGGTGACGGCCTCAGCCAGTGGGGTGCGCTCGGTTACGCGGTGACCTACAACTGGGACTGGACCCAGATTCTTGACCACTACTACGGCGGCACCGCACGCACCACCACCGATACGGTCCAACTCGTGCGGGTCGATTTGCTGGCGCTGGATGACAAGCCGTCAACGGCCGTCGTCCAACAAGACGCCCAGTTGGCCACCAATGCCGACGCCGGAGTCGGTCGCTACTCTGCAGTCGTTGCGTTGGAAACCTCGCCGCACACCTACCGGGTTTATGGCCGCAAGGATGTGATGGACTGCGCAGCGTCGGCTACCCAGGCAACGCTCGACGCGCCCACCAGCGGCTGGGCGCTCCTGAACCCCGGCTTCGCTTCGACGTCGACAGGAAACCGACTGCAGGTCAGCGCGCCGAATGTCGATGTAGCGACCACTGCGGTTGCGATGCTTCCGGGCGTGTGCCGACCAGACAGCACGGTCCGCCACTACCGCGGCTCCATCGAGATCGTGAACGGCACGGCCGATGAGAACCGCACCGTCAACGCAGTACCGCTCGACCAATACATCCGCGGCGTGGTGCCGCAGGAATCGATCGCGTCGTGGGGCGACCTGGGCGGCGGCAAGGGTATGAACGCGCTGCGGGCTCAGGCCGTTGCCGCCCGCACCTACGTGATGACCGAGCGTCGCGCCTCCTACGCCCAGAGCTGCGACACCGCGCAATGCCAGATGTACATCGGCGCCGGCACCCGCGCCTCGGTAACGGCCGGCGTGCAACCCGTCGAAGATCCGCGCAGCGATGCCGCCGTGGCTGATACCGCAGGGGTGGTGCTGGCGCATGCCGATGGCAGCCTCGCCTACACCCAGTTCGGCGCGGCCAGCGGCGGGTACACGTCGGGCGCGAACTTCCAGGCAGTGGAAGACGTAGGCGACAGCTACGGCGGTAACTCCGCCCATGCGTGGAGCGTCACCAAGCCGCGCAGCGAGATTGAAGCGGCGTTCCCCATCGTTGGTCAACTGCTGTCGATCGACGTGATCGAACGCAACGGACTGGGCGAGTGGGGCGGGCGGGCCAAGAAGGTGCGCATCCGCGGAACCAGCGGTTCCACCACCGTCACCGGCGACGAATTCCGTTGGGCCCTCGGCCTGAAGTCGTCGTGGATCTCCATCCCGTCCGGCTGCGACGCGGGCCCCACGACGACAGCACCAGCAGCGCGGCAAGCGGGCTTCCATCCGCTGGAACCAACCCGCATCGTGGACACCCGGCAGGGTCTGGGTGGATCCACGCTGGAGAAGAACTGTGTACTCGCAGTCCACGTCGCCGGTGTCGCGGGTGTGCCGACCACGGCCAGCGCCGTCGCACTCAACATCACCGCAGCCGGCACCGCCGCACCGGGATTTCTCACCGCGTATCCGTGTGACCAGGGCCAGCCCCGTGCGTCCTCGGTGAATGCTCGCACCGAGGCACCGGTCGCCAACCTGGCGATCGTCCCCGTCGACAGCCGCGGCGATGTCTGCATCTTCACCGACCCCGGTACCGACGTGATCGTCGATGTGTCGGGCTGGTTCGGCAATGGCGGTGACGGGTTCGCCTCCATCGGCCCATCGCGTATCGTCGATTCCCGAGAGGGTCTCGGCAGCCCGGCTGCGCCGATTGGTGCGGGCGGCGTCCTCACGGTCGATCTGGCCGCAACGAAACAGATCACCGGTCGCGCCACCGCCGTCGTGCTGAACGTGACGGCAACCGGTTCGACCAAGAATGGTTTCCTTACCGTGTACCCCTGCGGTGGAAGCGTCCCAACGGCATCGAATGTGAACGCAGTGGTTGGTCGTGACGTGGCCAACGAGGTCTTGTCAGCGGCATCGGCTGCCAACTTGGTCTGCATTTACTCCGACCAGCCGACCCACGTCATCGTTGACCTTCTTGGTGCGTTCGGCTCGGGGGACATGTTCACGCCGGTCGCCCCTATCCGAATACTTGATTCGCGAGGCGCCGCGCCGCTGATGCCGGGCGAGACTCGGGTCGTACCGGTACCCGCAGGGGCTATGTCGGTGGCCGTCAATCTCACCTCTACCAGTTCGACGGAGGCCGGGTTCGTCACCGCCTATCCGTGCGGCGCCGCAGTTCCGAACACGTCAAACCTCAACGTTGCCCCCGGTCGGGACACGGCCAATCAGGTCCTGCTCCGCGTCGGCACCCAAAGCTCGATCTGCCTCGTCAGCAACGTCAAAACCGACATCATCGTCGACCTCCAAGGTCGCTTCTCGTAGAAAGGCGGTGGTGCGGGTGGTCTGTAGGCGCGGGGTGGTGGTACCCAAACACACGCCCCCCCACACCGTTGGGTGCAGCACGGGTCGGTGGGTTTACGCGCGGTTGTAACGGTTATTAAGCGCAGAGGGGCATTCGCGGCGGG
>JANMCE010000448.1:0-8236 GCA_031360915.1 Actinomycetes bacterium
CACGCAGAGCTGCACCATCTCGGGTTCCCACGCCGGGCCGTGCACAGGCGGGCGACCCTTCTTCACGTCGATAGGCGTGACCTTTCCATCTTCGCCTTCGAGCACATCGATGACGGCGACCAGGCCGAGGCGCTCCGAGCCTAGCATTAGTGCAGTAGCCCGTTTCAGCTCGCCCTCCTCCTCGGGCAACGGCGCTTTCCCCGTCGGTCGATCGACCGCCCGGTGACGCCACGACCCCTCGGCAGTGTCATCGTTGTGCTCGAACCGCGACTGCACCCACTCCATGTGAAACAGCCGAGGGCAGTACGAAAACTCGTTCACCATCCGCGCTGGCACCAACGCCGGAAGATCCTCAACAATCGGTGCAATGTCAGTCATGACTACTCGGCCTCCCAAATTGGTTTCGGCGGAGCGAAGGTTCCATACCCGCCCTGATCTGATCGGCGGATGGCCGACTCATACAAGCGAAACACGGACCAAGCCTCAAGGCCATCTCGCTTTTCGCCGCCTACTGCGCCGATCAGCGACGACGCGGCGCGGTGGCTCAACGGTCTCTCCCAATTTGGCCAGGAAAAAGCTCCGTTCTTCCAACTGCCCGCGCAACCCGTCGTCAGTAGCTTCGTACCTGCGGCAAAGACCGGGAGCGTCGTGAGCCCCAGGAAGGCCAGCCATTCTGCACCCGGGTTCGTAAGCTTCTTTGTTGTCGCCGGATTGGTTGCACTCAGCGCGTAGACGCGATCGTCGGCAAGATCCCACATCAAGGACGGCAGCGCGCTCTCGTACCTCCAACCCGTTTCCAACGCCTCGGTAACGTGCTCAGGAGATAGGTCATCACGTATACGCCGAGCCATCTCGATGAACCTTTGCTGACCTGCGGTGAAGTAGAGGTCTGTTGGCTTCGCTTTCCCTGTTCCGTCTACTGGTCCTTCGGCAACGATGGCCGCTACAAGCGCAATGCTTCGGTTGTCATCATTTTCGCCGATACAGGTCATCAGGTACTGCCGAAGGTCGCTCTGACTCATCTTCACGTCGTCAGCCGGGTGCTCGAGTACTGTCGCCGTTCTCCACTGGTCACGATCAGCAAGAACAGCCGAGACGACTTCATCGACAGACGAAACGCCGTGAAGGATCGCGGTGGCGACAACTCGTTTCGTCCAGCTCAATCGCCATGCGCCCTCCCCGACCATGCGATCGCCAACCGTAAGGAGGCCAAGGGCAGCGAGAAAGCCCAACGGATTGGCACCATCTAACGCCGGGAGTTGCAAGGTGTCAGTCACGGTTGGCCTCCGAATTTGACTCGTGTTCGCTCTGACGGTGATCTGCTAACCGAAAGATGCTTTCGAACCAGGCCAAGCCGAACCATCCGTAGCGGCGCACGAGCACCCAGAAACGCTCAGTCATGTCCAAGCCCGGGTCGGCCGCTCTGTCCGTCGTTGCCACAAGCTCGCACCCTTCGGCCGCGTGCGTGACCGATTGCGGATCGGTCTCGGTAACGAACGGTGGAAGTGGCCGACAGTAGCCATGGTGGGTGGAAACCAGATGCTGTACGAGGTCCCAGTCGTTAGCCTTGGAACGTAGCGCCGCAACGTCGTCGATCATTGCCAGGCTGAGCAACTCGTGTCGCATACCGTCCGGATATTTGCTCGCTGCGTGGGCGAGCTGGCGCTCGACGCTGGAAGCGTTAACGAGCGATTTCGCAAGCGGCTCCTCGTGCATCACCATGTCCAGGGCAGTTCCCAACAGCCATTGCTGGAAACGAGGGTCAACCTTTCCCAAGTCGTGCAGCCGGCCAGCCAGCCCAAAGTCCTCAACGAGCGCGTCCGGCAAGCCAAGGTTGCTCGCAAACAGTGCAGCCATCGTGCCTACACCCGAAAGATGGTCGTCCAAAAGGACCTTGGTTCCGGTGAAAGAGTTCGATGCGTCTGAACCGTCAAACGAAGCCGCGCTCAACCTTGGTTTCCGAGGACGCAACATCATAAAGTCCCGATACCCGGTGCCATCCCAGCCTGGCACCACTGAGTGGAGCCATTTGCCGTTGGTGACCGCGAGGAACGCACGGACCGATGGTGCGTCGGCGTTCGCTGCCAACCAATCGCTGATCAATATCTTGTCCGCTTGATCCTCGTCAAGCTCAGGCGGGGTGAGGCCACTCACGTCCGGGTGCAACCTCATGGCCGCAGGCCGACCTGCCCGCTCCTGGGCGGCGTCGCCCCGGTCGATGACCGAAGCGGTGCTGGTTGGATCCCAGTTCCCGTCGTTTGCGTCGTGGGCCCGATGCATGCCGCCGTAGCTTGCTGGCACAACAACAACATCGCCGCGGCGGATGTTTCTAGCGTTGTTGGTAAGCGGCAGAACTTCGCCCCCACGCCAAAGGGCAAACGGCTTCTCTAGCTTGCCCAACTTGAGGTCAGGATCGCTCACGACACCTTCAACGTCGGCCACCTCGACTTCGTCCCCGCCGGTAAGCCAACGACGAATAGCCGTTAGTGGAACGGGCATCATCTCGCCCGGCGCCGGAGGGCATGCGACCAACAACTTCCTCACCGCCTCGTCAATGTTGGTGGAGTCGGGGTGGCCAACCAAATCCCCCAGGTCGGCACGCCATACAAGCGACACGTCCGTTTCCGTCTCTTGCTGGCCGTGAAGAAACTGGCTGATCATTGGCTGCACAAGCGGGGTCGGATTCGTCTGAACCAACACGTCTAAGTGACTCGGGAGCAGGATTGGTGCGTCCGTCTTCTCGGCAACCAGGTTCCCGGGGAGACAAGCGAGGTCACGAGACATCGGGCCAACGTCGAACACGCTTTCACCGAATGCCTCGGTCAGTGCCACCCACGTCTCGTTGAGCTTCACGCCATAGACGGGGTCGTCCAACCGTAGAACGGCGCTCTCCACACCAACAACAATGGCCTCCGCAGGCTCACCCCGGTCACTGGCCGTACCCCGGCGGTCGAGGCGACCAAATCGCTGCTTCAAGGCATCGAGTGGCGCAACCTCGGTGATCAGCGCATCGAAGCTGAGATCAGCGCCAACCTCAATGCACTGCGTTGCCACAACAACAAGCCCGGTGCCCTTCTCACTTCGGCTTGGGTCGGCGGCTTGCTCGACTTCCACCATCGTGTCGTCACGGTCCAGCGGGCGCATACGCCCCGTGACGAGGCGAGTTTGAAATCCCTCTTTCGCCAAGGCTGCGGCAACGGCTCGGGCACTGGCCACTCGGTTCAGCACAACCCCAATGACCGCTTCATTCCCGGCACGCTTTCTGAGGCGCTCCACGAGCGGAGGGATCTTCGCGGCCAAGACAACCTCAGCGGCCTCGTTCTTCTTGCCGATCGGGACGAGTGTTGCGTGCTTTGTTGCAGTCACCCTGCGCCGCAACTCGGCGTTCTGGTCACCGTCGATGTGCCGCTCCGGATGAAGCCGAAACGATTTGACATCTCCTGCGCCAGGGGTGGCAGACATCTCCACCACCTTCCAGCGACGGGGCACAACGTCCGGCGAGGCAAAACGTTCGTCGATTGCGGTGAGCGTCTGACGGAATGGTTCGGCCAGGTGCACCTCATCGAGAAGAATCAGGCAGTCGTTTCCGGCGAGCCCCGCGTGGATCGGCCACATGCCGGGGCTCACGCCATACCCACGGAAGAGCAGGCGAGAACCAAACTGGTCGACGGTCGAAACGATGACCGATGCTTGGTCCGGCCATTTCGCCCAATCGTTTGATCGCAGCACCCCTCCCCGAAGCGTCCCGAGCTTCAATGCATCGGCGCCACCGCCCAATGCCTTTAAGGCTTCGGCCACGAGCAATAACGCGCCGCCCGAAGCGTCTGCCAACGCCTTCCCAAGAATCTCTGCCCGCTTCGCAACTTGGTCGACAATGATGCGACGGTCGATGACAAACGCAATCCGCCTCGGGAACACCTTTGGTTGTGCCGCCAGACAGAACAACGCAACGTCGAGCGCAGCGGTCTTTCCTGAGCCCGTTGGAAGGTCAATAACGTCAGGCCAACAGTTGTCTGCAAGCACCTGGCTGCAAAGGTCCTGTTGCCATAGGAATGGTTGGTGGCCCCACACTGCTTCGAAGAACTCAGAGAACTGTGCCCCACCGAGCGCCGTCATGAAAGCGCCTGCGTGTCACGAATTGGGTACATCAGCCCAAGCCCAAAATATCGACCCGAACCGAGAAGCAGTGGGCCCCTCACCGGCTGCTCGAAGGTGACTGAGGCGTGCACAAACGCCCGAGCCAGGTCCCGGCCTTGCCTCCGGTCAAACTGAAAGTACGCAGGATATTTGTCGGCGGGAAGCACGCCGGCAAGAAGCGGCGATCGGCCCACCGAAACGTTTGCAGGCTCAGGCAAACCGACGTGCCTGCACGCAGCGATCACGCTCTGCTCGGCAGCCTCCCAGGCCTTTGCAGATCGTTCTGTGCCGTTCCTCTGCAGCTTTCCTGGGTTGGACGAAAGCGCAATCGGCGTAACCGAAACCCAAGTCTTGGAGGGACCGGCCCACCAACGTTCCGACGACGTTTTTAGGTCCGGGTCATTCGTGAAGTCACCTAGAAGAATTCCCTTCGAACCGAGCCGAATCTGTTTTGTCGGACCCTCGGCATCATTCCAGGCCTTAATAACTCGGCCTAATGCTCGGCGCGCCTCGACCGCCAAAGCAGGGTCACTCGGCAGTAGCACCGCTATCGCCATGAGCGTCCCGGAGGCGTGGCGCTGGCCGACGAATGGAAGAGGCACGAACGAGACATGCGGCCGCTTGGTCGGGGAGTTATCGATCATGTGGCCGCAAAGCACTTCCGGGTGAGCGCTGCCCGGGTACGACAGTACCGCCGCTCGAAATGCTCGTGCGACCGACAGCGTTGTTGTCGCAGATAGCCGTCGCGACGTGGGCGCGAATTCGAAAGCCAGCCAACCGCCAGCCATGTCGGGCACCAATGGCTCAGGTTCCGGCACCACAAGCCGGCGAACATCTTGATAGCGCACGCCACGCGACGGAAGCGTCCGGGGACGGACTTCCTTATGCCCGTCGTACGCGCGCTTGAGCGCCTCCAGCTGGCCTTCCCCGACCCAGCGCAACAGGTGACCGCCACCTCGCTCTGGCACCAGCGTCGGTTCTGTCTCGTCAACGAGCCGACAGGCAACAAACGACGAGGAGTGCCCGACACGCACGACACGACCGAGTAGCTCGTCGAGGCTGCTGCGTTCTTCAGCTTCTAGCTCGGCCGTTGGCCATGAGTAGATAACCCGCGGTTCGGTCGGGGTCACGGACGGGTAGGTACGAGCTTGCTTGCCTCTTCCTGATGGAAGAAGGGCGAGTGCGTTTGCTACCGGTGCCTTCGGATCGGGGGCAACATAGGTTTCGACATCGCGAGCCCTCGCAATTGCGTTCTGGGCCTTGTGAATGCCGGTGGGCTTCAAGTCGCCCGCTGCCAACTTGGCGAAGGCAACTTCCATGTCAGCAACTCGCTTGTCGTAAGTCCGGACTACCGCAGCATCATTCACTGGGACAAAGTGAGTTACGACCGCACGACGTGCCGCGTCACTGGCCGTGATCAGCGGGGCGGCCAGCGACTCAAGCCGCTCCAAGATAGAACGCTCAGACGCAGCCGGTTCATCCGTCTCTGCCCAGGTCGCAACCAAAGCCGAGAAGAGCCGAGCTGGGTGCGGCGGCCATTCAGATTCGTTCCGGTCGTCGTGAGCCGTGGCGACGTAGCGACCGGTGAGGAATTCCACCTCGATCGCGAGCACGACTACCCCTTGCCTGCGGCGACTGTGTTCTGATCACCTGCGGCGGCTGCGTTCTGATCGCCTGCCGCTGCTGTGTTCTGACGGCTTCGTCGAATGAGTTCTGCCAACTTGGGCGCCGGTTCGAGGCGAATCTCGTCGGACTCCCAAGCCATCCCACGTTCCGCAAGGGCTCTCGCTGCCTCCGCTACGATCCGCGCTGCACCTTCACGGGAAAGGTCAACGACAGTCGGTTCTGACCCATCCCGCGAGAGGAGTTCAAATCGTTGGGGGCCAGTTGGCACGAGAAGACACCGGGACCGAAGGTCGTAATCCATTTCGACCTGGTAGGCGAGCGCAGCAACGCCGAGTGCAGCGACTGCGGAGCGAGCTGCAGTCTCGGCCGCTCGGCGGTTCGAAGGATCAACCCGCTGGCCATTCGCATCGGTTGGAAACCGCAGCTTTCGCAGCGCCGCAAAAGAGAGGACGGCCACCTGTGAGGCGCTATCAATCGTAACTCCACCAGACTTGGGATCGATCGTCGGCGTCACGTTTCCATGATTCACCTTCGACGGTCTGCCGGGCTTGTCTGAGACGCCCTTGCGATCGAATGGCTTCGGCTTACCCTTGTCCTGCACCGCCTCGTTCTCGTCCAGCGTCCAGCCCTCATCGGCGTTCTTGCTCTCGTAAATCACGACGCTACTTTCGATACCAAGAACATCGATGCGGCTTCCAACCTTGCGCCCAACCTGCGCACCGAGGCCGACGATCTCGGACACGATTGCCCGCTGGAACTTCGAGCCAAGTCCGCCCTTCGGGCCGGTCGAATCCCACACACCAAACAGCAAGGCGGTCGGGCAATAGCGCAGCATTGCCGTGGCGGAGTCAGGCCGTGCCTCAGTGATTGCACGTCCGATATCACTAAGCCGGAACAGCGTCCCATCAAGCAAACTGTCACGGAAGAGAGCGTCCGCAACTCGGTGTGATGCCTCTAGCGTGCTAATCCGATCGAGGTCAGCCAAGCCGTCCTGACCGCTGAAATCAACATACGGGTTGGGGAACGTCAGCTCACCCAACTCGAGCGCCTCGCGAAGCGCGAAGCCAAGGCGCTTGGCCTCTGAGGCCACCGAGTTGAGGAGGACCGCCGTCGTCGTGATTGCACTGCCGTCCGGATTCAAACCAATTGTTCGCTTCTCGTCCGCGTACTTATGATCGGCACTGTCGGCCACGCCGTAGGTAGGCGGGAACACCTTGTCTCCCGCACCTCCGGCCGGCGCGAGCTCTACCCGGCTCCGCAGCGCCACATGGGCACCCGCCACCGAAGCCCGCAATTGCTCGTAGGTCAATTCGTTCATTTCAAGCCTTTCGTTGGTTGAGCTGTTGAAACTTGTGGGGACTGCACGCCAGTGATCCACGGCGGAGTTGCTTGGCAGACACACGGCACGAAAGTTGGGGACCCATCGCTCGCGGCACGAGTTCACCGAATGTAGGCACCTCAGTCACTCCGAGCCTCCAGCACGAGACGAGTGCCCAGCCGGTCCAAAGCAACGAGCACACGGCATGAAGCCGTGAGTCGGATCAGTGGACCCGGCCGACGGGGTCAGCGCGAGCAGCTCAGGTTCTCCGACAAAACAATCAGAACATGCCGATCGAGTCGCATCGTGGAACAGACCGGTGGCAGGGTCGGCTACCCATGCAGACCGGTACTCGGTGATTGGACAGAGGCCCATGGATTTCTCCTTCTCGTGGGGATGGTTGACGTACAACGACATTCCCAACGAGACTGGAGACGCAGACGCGGCTCGCATGGGCTGCCAGACAGCCTTCGACTTTGCCGAGTCGAAGGCTGTAGTCGTTTTCTGACCATGGCGATGATTATGGACCGATAGCTTCTGAGCGTCAAGGCCTACTTCGTAATACGTAGAAGTTTGTTTCCGGCGGTGGTATCTTGGCGGTGGGGTGGGTGCCGCTTCATTGGGGATACGTCTCCCGCAGTGCCACTCCGAGTGAACAAGCCTCATCCGGCACCTGCCCCTAGTCACCAACAGTTCCACTACAAAGCTAAATGGCCGAACATCGGTCATCGTGAACCTCCCGCGCTCCGCCTCCACATTTGGCCCCGCCTGGGCAGATCAACCGCAGAGCTTTGTAGTCTCACGTTCACTTGGTATGAGGTCAAGGAATCCTTAAGTTTGTCACTCAAACGACATGGATCAGCGCCCTATGCAGGAGTTTCCGGGCAAACTGGGTCCAAATTTGTGGCGACAACTGCTACGTTCTGTGGCATGACTCGTGTGCGAATCTCTACCACGGTTGATAGTGACCTCCTCGCGCGAGCGCGGGCGAGCGTTCCCGAAGCAAACGATGCTGCGCTGATGGATCGAGCACTCGCAGAACTGACTCGACAGGTCGAGCAGAAGCGCGAGCGAGAGGTTCTCGCCCGGCTGCCGTACGACCTTGACCCCGAGTTGGACTTGCCTCAAGCAGCGCTCCCCGATGGCCTTCCCTAC
>JANMCE010000382.1:0-14183 GCA_031360915.1 Actinomycetes bacterium
GCGATCTCCTCACCGAAGTTGTCGACGTGAGCATCGGACAGGATGCGGGGGAGCCGGCCCCGCTGGGTGACTTCCTCGTAAAAGACAGCCCACACGTCGCCGTCGTAGTGCACGAATGGCTGCCCGTCGACCGTGAGCACATCAGCCATGAGATGCTCAAACCGGGTACCTCGCAGCAACACGTTGCAGCGGTGAAGGCGGTCGTGATCTTCGACGAACAAGAAGTACGACCCGTACCAACTGAACTTGGCGATGACAGCGGACCCGTCGTCAAGCGCAACCCGGTAAACGTGGTTGGTCGACACGTGCGCGCTGACTTCTTTGACGGCAACGATTGAGCGTTTGTCTCCGTAGTGACGCCACGCGGCCCGAAGCGCTGCGTCGTGTTGCATGGCGTCAGGTTATTTCGACAATGCGCATCACGTCGGTGGCGTGATGGGGCTGATCAGGCGTGCCGGCCAGCACCACCACAACGTCACCCGGCTCGGCCAGAGACGCCTTGACCGACTTCTGTACCGCAAACCACACCATGTCATCGGTGTTGGGGTGCACCTCGACCTTCAGAGGAATCACGCCCCACGACAGGGTGAGAATGGCGATGGTGTGATCGTCGGGACTGGCGCCGATCAGCTGAGCCGGCGGCCGATAGCGCGACATGGCCATTGCGGTCTTGCCGCTGCGGGTACAGCAGATGATGGCCGCCGCATCGGTATCCTCCGCCGCCTGCCACCCTGCGTGCGTGACCGCATTGGTGATGCGCTCACCGCGGTCACTGACGTGCTCGCGCTGCGAGCGACCGAGGCGGTTCGCCCACTGCCGATAGCTCGCCTCCGTCTCGGCGCGGTGGCAGATTTCCGACATGGTGCGCACCACCAAGCTCGGGTCGTCGCCAATGGCGGTCTCCCCCGACAGCATCACGGCATCGGTGCCGTCGAACACGGCGTTGGCGACGTCGCTCACCTCGGCCCGGGTAGGCGCGGGTGATGTGATCATGCTCTCCAACATTTGCGTGGCCGTGATGACCGGGATTCCGGCCTGCACACACTTGCGGATGATGCGCTTTTGCAGGTGCGGTACCTCTGACAGCGGGCAGTCGATGCCGAGATCACCGCGGGCCACCATGACTGCGTCGCTCTCCGCTAGGATCTCATCGAGCGCGACGACGGCGTTGGCTGTTTCGATCTTGGCGATCAGGCGCGGCATGTGCCCGCCCTTCAGCTCCTCGCGCACCCGGCGCAGATCGGCGCCGGCACGCACGAACGACACCGCCAGGAAGTCGACTCCCTCGGCTGCCATGATGACAGCGAGCTCAAGATCTCGAGTCGTCGGGGTGTGAAGCCGCAATCGCTCGGCCGGAATATGGACACCCGGGCGACCTTGTGTGGGTCCGCCCGATTCGACCTTTCCGACGGCGGAGCTTTCGTCCACGCTCTGGATCCGCAGCGTGATGGCACCGTCACCGAGCACCACCCGATCACCGGCCGCCAAATCGCTGAGGAGCGTCTCGTAATCGACGGTTATCTCGGAGGCCGAGCTCGCACCCTTGCCCGGCGTGAGATGCACGATCGACCCTTCGGGCAGCATCGTGCCGCCTTCGGGAAACTGGCCGGCGCGCACCTTCGGACCGGGCAGGTCAGCAAGAATACCGATCGGTCGACCGAGTCTCTTGGCGGCGGACCGGACCGCATGAAGGCGAGCAATGTGATCTTCGACCGGACCGTGGCTGAGGTTGATACGCACCACGTCGACACCAGAGGCAAGCAAGGAGTCGAGCGCGGCGGGTGTACCACTGGCCGGTCCGAGCGTGGCGACGATTTTGGTGCGGCGAGCGACCGTCAAACTGCTGCTTCGACCATGATCTCCACGAGTAGATTCGATGATGCCAGCCGAGACTCCACCGTTGCCCGAGCTGGCGTGTGTCCGGCCGGCACCCAGGCATCCCACGCCTCGTTCATTAACGCGAAATCGGCGATATTGCTGAGCCAGATGTTGGCCTTCAGGATCTTGGACTTGTCGGACCCGGCCAGCGTCAGGACCCGGTCGACGGTGGCCAGAATCTGCTCGGTCTGGCCTTTCACGCCAGCGGTGGCGTCACCGGCGACAACCCCGGCCATGTAGACGGTGCCGTTATGCACGACAGCCTGGGACATACGGGGGCCGACTTCAATACGCTCGATAGACATGGCCGATACCGTACCCGGCGCGAGCCCTTGTCCTCAGGCTGCTAGCTCGCGAGCTCGGGTCGGTTACGAAAGAGGTCGAGGGCCTCGGGGTTGGCGAGGGCCTCTTTGTTGCGCACCTCGCGACCGTTCACGATGTCGGCTACCGCCAGTTCGGTGATCTTGTTGCTGCGGGTGCGCGGGATGTCTGCCACAGCAACGATGCGAACGGGCACGTGGCGCGGCGTGGTGTTGTCGCGCAGGCGTTTGCGGATAGCCGCTTCCAGTTCGGGGGTGAGCGTGGCGCCGTCGGCCATCTTTACGAACATCACGATGCGGGTGTCGTTGTCCCATTCCTGTCCGACCGCTACGGCTTCGATGACTTCGGGAAAGTTCTCCACCTCGCGGTAGATCTCGGCCGTCCCGATGCGCACCCCACCCGCATTGAGGGTGGCGTCGGATCGGCCGTACAGGATCATGCCACCGTGGTCGGTCCACGCCGCGAAATCACCTTGCGCCCACACACCGGGGAAGCGGTCGAAGTACGCGTCGTGGAAACGAGATCCGTCGGGGTCGTTGAGGAACGACAGCGGTACGGACGGGAACGGCTTTGTGCAAACCAGTTCGCCCTTCACGCCGGCACCGAGCGATTCACCGTTGATGCCGTAGACGTCCATCGCCATACCGAGCGCCGGTCGCTGTAGCTCGCCGCTGTACACCGGCTTGGTGACGTCTCCGCCGACGAGGCATCCGCACAAGTCGGTTCCGCCCGACATCGACTGCAG
Source organism: Actinomycetes bacterium (assembly GCA_031360915.1). Taxonomy (GTDB): domain Bacteria; phylum Actinomycetota; class Acidimicrobiia; order Acidimicrobiales; family Ilumatobacteraceae; genus JANMCE01. The sequence goes on from JANMCE010000382.1 coordinate 2,945, forward strand.
GTGGACATCTTTGGCCACTGCGTCGTAGATGTACTGGAATGAGTCGTCCGACAGCGGTGAACCGGTCGAACACAGTGTGCGAACCGAACCGAGCTGATGGGTGTCGATCGGACGCAACTCGGCTTTGCGGCAGGCGTCGATCCACTTGGCCGATACGCCCATGAGCGTGAATTCGTGTCGCTGCGCAAGGTCGAACAGGGCTGCCGGACCGGGGTAGAACGGGCTGCCGTCGAAGAGCACGATGGTGGCCTTAGCGGCCAGCACGGAGGCCAGCCAGTTCCACATCATCCAGCCGCAGGTCGTGAAGTAGAACACGACGTCGCCGGGGCGAATGTCGCACTGCGACATTTGCTCTTTGCGATGCATGAGCAGGATGCCACCCTGACGGTGCTCGATGCATTTCGGCTTCCCGGTCGTGCCCGACGAATAGAGAATGTAGAGAGGATGATCGAACGGCAGCCGCTCGAACTGGAGTTGTGCGTTGCCGTGTGCCGCGACGGCGTCGGCCCACGCGACGGCCTTGTCGATGCCTGCGCAGCTCGGGGTCTCGACCAAGTTGCCGACCACGATCACTTCGCGCAGTGTAGGTAGCTGCCCCACGATCTCGGCCAACCGTTCCAAACATTCGAAGCGCTTCCCGTTGTAGAGGTACCCGTCAGCGGCGACCAGCACCACTGGGTCCACCTGGCTGAACCGGTCGACCACACCCGCGGTACCGAAGTCGGACGAGGTGGAGGTGAACACCGCACCGACCGATGACGCCGCCAGCATGGTGATGACCGTCTCGGGCAGGTTCGGCATCCACGCCGCGACGCGCTCACCGGGTTGCACGCCCAGACGACGAAACTCGGCCGCAAGCGACGCGACCGCCCACCGCAGTTGCTCCCACGTTAAGCGACGACGCAGGCCGTCCTCTCGCTCGAACACGATGGCGATTTCCGACTGATCAGCCGGACCGACCAGCAGATTCTCGGCGAAGTTCAGGCTGGCCTCGGGAAAGAACCGTGTGTCCAGGAACCCCTTTGCGTCGATGACGGTGGCACCCCTGTCTCCAATAGTGCCGCACACGTCCCAGACGGTGTCCCAAAACTGTTCGGGCTCAGCCAGGCTCCACGCGTGCACCTCATCGCTTTCGGCTAGTGCGAGGTCATATCGGGCGTTGACGCTGACCCGGAACGAGTCAAGCCCACTCGTGGCAATGCGGTCGGCGGAGGGTGTCCAGAGCGGTGTAGTCACACGGCGATCGTAGATGGTGCGCCGCCGCGGTCGAGGCGGTGCAACATTCCGACAAAGAACGCCAACACGTGACCGATGGCGAAGGCGAAGACGAACGTGCCGACGCCGAGTCGGCCGCCGAGCGCCCAGCCGAGCCCAAGCACCGTCACCTCAATGGCTAGCCGAACGTGGGCGATTGGTCGATGAAAGCGCTTCCCAATGCTGGTCATGAGCCCGTCGCGCGGGCCAGGGCCAAGCTGCGTCGAGAGGTACAGCGCGCCGCCAATGCCGACGCTAACGAGTCCGCCGACCAACATCGCGCAGCGCCATACGAAACTGTCGACCGCGCCGACATTTCGGTCGAGCAACTCCACCACGCTGCCGATGATGACTGCATTTGCAACTGTCCCCAGACCGGGTCGTTGGCGCAACGGAATCCACAACAGCAGAACGACTGCCGAGGTGATGACCGTGACGGTGCCGATGCCGATGTTGGTGTGCTTGTCGATGCCGCCAGCGAACACCGACCAGGGCGAGTTCCCGAAACGACTCTCGATAAGCAGCCAGTCACCAAACCCGAACAGCGTGAGACCTGCAATCAGAATGGCCACCGGCTTGGGCTCACTGGACCATCGGGTTGCCGAACTCCACGAAAAGACCGGCACCGCTGTGGCGACGCGTGATTCAGTGGATGTCGCCATGATGGACTCAGCCTGACAGACGACACTGAACCCGCCAAACGAATTGCAGCTGCCGTGGCACCGACTGGGGTGATCATCTGCCTGCACGGGCGCGGGGGAACTCGATTGACCGCATTCTCGAACATGTACATCCACGACTTCGTCGCTGCCGCCGGCCACTCGTTCGCTGTCGTTGGGGTCGACGGCACCGACCACGCCTATTGGCATCGTCGAGCTGACGGCACGGACGCTCTGTCACTCGTGATCGATGAGCTGATCCCGGCCATCGATCGCGAACTCGGTGTGTTGCCTCGCGCCATCCTGGGTTGGTCGATGGGTGGCTACGGCTCGCTGCTTGCCGCGGAGCGATTCCCTTCGCTGTTCCGGGCGGTGTGCGCCGCGAGTCCGGCGTTGTGGCTGACTGCGAGCGAGTCAGCGGACGGCGCATTCGATTCGGCCGATGACTACGCCGCCCACGACGTGTTCAGTAACACCGCCGCGCTGTCGGCGCTACGCGTGCGGGTCGATTGTGGCACCGACGACGGGTTTATCAATGCTGCCCGCGCCTTCGCCACCAAACTGCCCCAGGCCAACCTCGGAAGCTTCGCTGCCGGCCAACACGACGGCCCCTACTGGCGCTCGATAGCGCCTGCACAAATCGCCACGATCGCATCGGCCTTTCAAACCTGAACAGGGTGATCCGCTCGGTTTCGACTGGAGCTGTGGCCCATCAGTTTTGTCCAGGAATAGCTTGGGACCCGCATCTGGACCATTTTGTTCTGTTCCGCTTCTTTGCGACTTTTCGTATCTAGGGTCATGTCGGCGGCGACGATTTTGGCGCGGTACTGAGTGGTGCGTGGAACGAGGCCAAGCCGGTACTTGCCCCATGCCACTCGCTCCACCCGGCCACGATTCCGCTCGGCACGAAGGAGATCCGAAACGAACTTGCTCGGCAACGGCCCGAGGTCTACCCCAAGCGCATTCAAATGTTCGACCAACTCCGAAACGCGATGCACCGAACCCTGCGGTTCCAGGGCGATGAGGAGCACGTAACGCAGCTTCAATTCCCTCATGCCCGAAAGTCTACGGACGGGGTGTCACACAGTTGCAGGACGACACACTGCGAAACGAAAAGTCGCAAAGAAGCGGAACGGAGCAACTAGTCGACGCTGCCATGCTCGGAGCGATTCCTCACAGCGCAGTGGGTGAACGGGAAACTCGAACGACATGCCGCTTGATCGCCCCTGGGTGCCACTGCCTCTTGCTGAACGATCTCCGAAACGATCAGAACTCCAGCTGGATCCCACAGGCCGGGTACCGCCCGCTACATCGCCGTCGCACTCGGCGGCATCCTGCTCGGCGCCATCGTCGTCTCCGTCACCCGCGGGCGCACCACCACCCCACCGCCGCCAAACCCGCCCGCCGCTGCGTAAGCGCTACGCCGACCGCGTGCTTCAGTTCACGAGCGAGGCGATAGCCCAGACGGATGCGATAAGACCGATGACGGCCATGAAAAGGCTGCGGCGCACGGGGGCACGCGACAGGTCGCCTTCCTTCAGGGCTGCCGGGGGGCGCACGATAGCCAGCACGTTGCCGACGAACATGGCGCCACCCATTGCGAGAACCAAAAGAGGAAGAAGGTCCTTACCGAGGAACACGTGACCAACCGTAGTGGCGCCCGGCTAGGTGAGTGATAGCGAGACCGGGCCGTCGAGCGGGCGAGGCGCGGTCAAGACCACAACACAACCGTGCGACGCCGACATCTCGATCGAGAACAGATCCATGACGCTAAGCAGCGCTTCAACAGCATCCTTGTCACCGTGCACATCCTCGAGCACCAGCAGGCGAGGTGCGTCTTCGGCCCAGTCAGACAGCGCGTCCACAAGCGCGTCCCAGTTGTGCCCGAACCAGTCGGGAAAGTCGAGGTCGCGTTGGAACGCTTTGAACATCGCCTTGTCCGACGCGGCCTGGCCGAGTTGCACTACACCGACTGTCCAGCCGCCGTCGCGAGCGCGCTGCAACTCCGACGCCGGCACCGTGCGACCGGGCCACTGGTACACACCATCGGGATGTTGGTCGTCTTCCGGACGCTCGTCATACAACACCTCATCGAGCGTGGTCATCCGACAACTTCCTTGAAGCTCGCGTAGTGATCGTCCGTATAAAACCGCTCACCCTTTCCACCAGCGATGATGCGGCGGGCACCTCGGTCCTTGGAGCCGGGGGTTACGACGGTGTACTCGTGGTAGTAGCCCTTGGTCTGTTTCGGCAGGATCTTTTCGAGGTTACTAAAGGTCACTCCGTCGCGAGAGTACGGAAATGGGCCGTTGGCGTCGATGAGCTTCAGCGTCGTGCGCGCTTCGGGCGGCAGCGAGGACGCCTTCACGATCTCAAGACCACTTTTGCCAGCGTTGGCCCCTCCGGCCGGAGCAACAGCGACCGAAGTTGCGTTCTTCGGCAGGTTCGAGCTCGAAGAATTGCCGACGGGAGTTGAGTTGTTCGGTGAGGATTTCGAAGCGGCCTGCGTGCTACTGGACTTCGTCGTGGTGGCCAACGAGCCTGACGATCTTCCGATCAGAAAGAAGGCAAGAGCAACAACGATGAGCGCAGCGCAGCCGCCGATGATGAGACCAAGTTTGCGCCGTTGCGGCGTGTCAGACATGCCCTCATGCAATCGGAGGGCATGTCGGAGGTCAAGCTGACGAGGACGAAGTGCGCTTTCGCACGCCGACGGGCGCGTTCAAGCGATAGCCGGCCTGAACCCGTTCTTCTTCGTTTTCGCCACCCCACACGCCGTATTCGTGGTGGGTGCGGCCGAAGACCCGGCACGCCACCTGGACCGGACATTCGGCACAGATCGATTTGGCGGCAGCCTCACGGCGATTGCGGGAATCAGGACGCTCCGCAAGGGGAGGGAAGAACAGGGCGACTTGGCCCTGGCAGTGGCCCTTAGCCATCCAGGACAGGTCGGCATGCTCGATGGCCGAATCACCAATGCGATCGACGAGGGCCATGGTCATCGCCCCCGCGTCCGCACGGGCAACGGAATGAGTTGCGGGTTGGGGGGGAAGAAAATCGCACGAAGTACATCTCTCAAGCGCCGAACCATGTCGTCTCCCTTTCGTAAGCCCTCGGGATTCGATGCCCGACGGTGAGCCATACGTTGTTCGTTACAGAGTACGGAACAGACTGGTCGATTGGTGGTGACGTTAGTCACGTGGGTCGTTTTGTCTGACGAGAAGTCACACATGCCAGTCTTCCGGCAGAACCATGCCGAGGGAACGGGCCAAGCCGACGGCGGTGGTACGAACCGACGGGACGGTCCAAGGATTGCGGTCGAGGACTCGTTGGAGCAGATTACGAGCGGCGACCGAGTCTCCGTTGGCCGCCAACGCCGCTGCGGCGTGGGTCTGCACCGCTACGGACGCTGTACCGAGCGAGGTCGCTTCTCGCACGTAGGGCATGGCCTCGGTGGCCCGATCAGCTCGAGTCAAGGCCCAACCGAGCGCATCTGCGGTGAAGACTGTCTGTCGACTGGCGTAGGCGGCGCGAGATAACTCGACGGCTCGGTTGGCGTCACCATGGTCGGTCTCAAAGACCGCCGCCTCGAGGTCGGTCACCACGCCAGCAGCGCTGAGCAGCTTGGTGTTGGCCGCCACAATCGCGAACGAGTTGGCTGCACCTTCGGGATTCCCGGCAAATGTTTGCATCTCGCCCAGCAACGATGCAGCGGCCGGCTGGGGTGATCGTTCGACGAGCGATGCCATCAGCGCAGTCGCTTCAGAGGTGGACCCTTTCGCAGCGAGAAGTCGGGCACGTCCAAGCGACGCGTTCACCGAATTGGGTCGAAGCTGCAGCGCCGTGTCGTAGGCCGTCTGAGCGCACGAGAGATCGTTCACGGACAGACAGAGGTCGCCAAGAAAGGTAGCCACCGTCGCGTGTTCACTCGGTTCAATAGATGCCTGCTCGGCCTGTCGCATCGCCGTGATGGCGCCCGCCAGGTCGCCGTGCAGTTCGCGTAGATAGCTGATGCGCGACAACGCTCGGCCATCGGGACGCAAATCGGCCAACTGTTGCAGGGTCTCCTCGGCGCCGTCGTAGTCCCCCGTTTCGACGGCTGCATCTACCGAGGCGGCGAGCAGCGCACGGTCGCCGGGCTTCGTTCGGAGCTCGGCCGTCACGAAAGTTTGTGCCGCGCCGAACTCATGACGGGACAGCAACAGCGCCGCGTGAATGCCTGCCGACCCTGGCGCGTCACCCGCCCGCGACAGGGCGGCATCGACCGCGGCGTAACGAGCCGGGTCACCGGTCTCGATGGCGTCGCGGAGCGCGGTGGCGGACTCGGTCACCGCGCTTGCCGCTGGGTCTGCCGGGCGGGCCACAGCGGAGCGAGGGGCTCCGTCGTGACCCGCGGTGGCAAAGCGCGCGATCGCCCCGGCCGCCACCAGCAGGCACACCAGTGGCCCGATGAGGCCTAGCCGCCAGTGTCGTCTCGGGTTGATCGCAATCGCCATGACTAGTCGTACCCCGCCTTGGGGATGCCGAGGTACGGGAACGCCTTCAGGAACGGCACGTCGTTGCCATCGACACCATCACCGAGCAGGTTGTTCGGCGCCTTGTTGAAGTCGGGCGTGAACGCGGTTGCGCCCGCCAAGGCTCGGATCTCCGTGTCAACGACATCGTCTGTCAAGAGGCGTCCGTTCGGGAAGCCGCTCTTTGTCGATGTGTTCAACCGGATCATCTCCGATGGGGTGACCTTCTTGGGTTGGTTCACACCGGCAATGCCCGTCAGGAAGATGGTGGCGATGTCCTCGCGACCACCCAGCCCGAGACCGGCATTGACGTTGATCGGCACCTTCACGCCGGGGTAGAGCACCGGGATGAGTCCAGCGAGTTCCGGCTTCAGCACCGAACCGGCAAACTGAAGGTCGTCGACCGGCTTGGACGCGTTGAAGTGATCCTTCTGACCGAGCGGAATGACCACCTCGTTCACCAGCGGCATGCCGAGTCTGGACACCTGCACCCACGGACCCTTGTGCTTCAGCCCGCCTGCGCCGTCCAATACGCGAGTGGCCCGACGGCTGGTGGTCGCCCACACGCCGATGACCGGATCACCGTTGTTGGCCACCAGGCTGGCCGGAACCTGCAGGGCGAAGGTGTGGAGGTTGGAACCCGCCACATAGTCCTCGCCCGGTGCATTGGGCAGCTTGATGAGATGGTTCTGGTTGAATGGACGCAGACCGCCCAGGTCGAAGATCGATCCGAGGTCGGCAAAGAACGGATCATCGCGCGGTCCGGCGAACGACGTGACGCCATCCTCCAATGATGCGACCGCGGGCTGGGCCAGATTCTTGTCGTAGTTGGGCGTCGACCGAGGTCCAACGTTGTTCGGAGCAACCGGGATGTTCTTCCCGAGCACATGGCGCACAGCACCGCCATAGCCTTTCTTGCCGTCGCTGTGCTCGCCCTCCTCCTCCTCCGACGTGTAGGTAACTTCCGTCACGGAGTAACTCTGACGGACGTTGAGGTTCGGGTCGCTCAAACTGCCAACCGGACCGACGTTGTAGAGGAAGGTGTTCGGGTTGCCGACCTCGGTCGTGAAACGGAATTCGAAGTCACGGTCGGGCCGGGCGTCCCCGTCGGAATCGACGTGGAAGGTGTACAGCACATCATCACCGAACTTGTAAAAGTTCGGGCCCCCCGCTGGACGCTCGAAGGGGATGACGTTGCCGACGAGGGTAACGGTGTCGGGCTTGTCCGGACTCACGAACGCGTAAACGTCGGTGAGGTCGGCCACCGGATCCTCGGTGATCAACGGAGCTTCACGGTGACTGGAGGCATTGGCCGGACTGAGAAGTCCCACCGCAAGCAGGCCACTGAGTCCAATCACCGGGAACGCTCTGGAAAGCGTACGAAGAGAAACCATGGGTATTCCTTTTCTGTTTGGTGTGATGGTGCCGAGCGGCACCGCGGGACGGGTCAGCGCTAGACCCGTCCCCCGCTGCGGCCCGGCATCAGCTCAACGTCGACTGACAGCAACAACAACCCATGAGTCCCCCAGTGGAGCGGTCACCACATCGAGCGGCTGCGGCCCGTCGATGTGGATGACCTTGGCCCAATCATCCGCCGCAGGGCCGAAGGCGTTTCGCACTGCGCTGGCTGACGGTGTGGTGTTCAAACCCGACGTTCCGTTCGCCACCGGCGTACCGTTCCAGTGGCAGAGGTCGCCGACGACCGATGGTTGTCCAAGGAGCGATCCTTGATATTGCAACGACTTCACGACAACCGGGTCACACGATTGATTCGCCTTCACCCAGTCGAGCGCCACCGTGGCTGCTGCCTTGTCGTCGGTTGGATAGATGGGTTCGATAGTCGTCTTGGCGAGCGACACGCGCCATCCACCGTCTTCCGAGGTCGTTGCAAAGTGAACGATTGCTTTGCCCGGTACGACGCCGGCATCCTCATCAACTCGGGGCGAGAACGTGGCGTCGAGATCCACCGGGTCATCCCGGACGACCGTGAACGCGCGGTACTTCGGCAGACTGGCCATGGTTTCACTCCATGACCCGAGCGACGTAACAGTCCGCTCCTTGTCGGCCAATAGGGCGTAGGTCGCGTTCGCGTCGCCGTTCATCAACCCGGTCACGAACAGCTCGACGGCTGCTCGGGGAGTAGCCCCCGTTGCTCCCAGTGGACCGGCGTCGGTCTTGGTCAGCGAATTCGACCCGACCGGAGCGGGAATGGTCGGCACGCTGTGCACGGTCGATGGCTGTTTGCTGCATCCTGCCGTCATGAGGACGACAAGCAATACGGATGCACCCCGTGACCTTGGTCTCATGACAACTCTTCGCCACCCGACACCCTTTGGTTTTCAGATCCAGAGAATTCCTGAACAAGAGGTCGATGGCCGAGTGAATCCTGGGCCGGTCGGTGCGAACCATCTGGATCGCACCGACCAACCTGCTATATCAGGGGCGTGTTGGGCTCCTGCCCGAGCAGCAAGCGGCCGTACATCTCCAAGTTTGTCTCAAGCTTCAGCAGACCGTGGTTGTTGATGGCCTGCAGGTCGTCGTAGGCGCGGCACAGCGGGCTAGACAGACGAACCCCACTGGCACCGCTCTCGCGGAACAGAATCTCCACGGCTTCGAGGCAACGACGAACCGCTAGGGCACAGTCGACACGGTGGCGAGCGCGCTGCAGGAAGTCGATCTCGATATCGATGCGACCGTGGGCATCGATCTCATCAGCGCAGCCGTACAGCAACTGCTTGGCCTGATGAAGGAGCATGGCCGCCTCGGCATAGCGGATGTGTGTCATCGGGTGCGTGTCCTGGCGATCATCGGTGTAGGCAATGGTCTTGCCCTTGATGAGCGCCGGGTAGTCGTCGAAAGCCTGCTCGGCGATACCAAGCGCGCCCGCGCACAACGCAATGGCGAGCACCGGCACCGCTGCGCAGTTCTGCACCCAATCAGTGCCGTCATGCGCCGAGGCGCCAGGCGACTGGCGGGCGATGACACCGGGCAGCGACACAAACATGTGCTCGGGAATATGCATGTCGGTGACCCGCATGGTGCATGAGCCGGAACCTTTGAGACCGCTCACGAACCAGTCGTCGGCAATATCGATTTCGCTCTGGCGAACGGCGAAGTCGCCCGCGTCGATGGGGTTACCGTCTTCACCGATGACGACGGCACCAAGCAGCAACCAGTCGGCATTTTCGCAGCCGGAACCGAAGGGCCAGACACCCGTGAGCTGGAAGCCATCCGCGGTCTTGATGGCCTGACCGCGGGGGCCAATGACCGCGGACACCATCGCATCCGGGTTGCTGTAGATCTCGTCCTGGGCCTGCACCGGGAAGTGGGACACGAGCCACGAGTGGGCCTGCACCACACCAACAACCCAGGCCGCCGAACCGCAACCGCGGCCGAGGGCCCGAAGCACGTCGACGTGGGAGCGGATACCGAGGCCGTAGCCGCCGTTGCGGGTGGCCTGGATGGTCTTGAAGGATCCGGCCTCACGCAGCGTTGCGATGGTTTCTTTCGGGAGACGGCGATCCTTGTTGGTCTGCTCGGCCCGGGCCTTCAGAATGGGGATGATGGCCTCGCTTCTGGCCACGACTTGCTGGGCGAGCGTATTTTCCTCAATGAGTGTCATATGACACACCTCCTTGGCTGAAAGTGATGATGGATCATTTTCGATGAGATGTCAACACCTTGTCTCGGCCAGTAACGTTGCAGTGATGTCAGACGTGAAGCTCACCCGCACCGAAGTGCGCCAGCAGCAGACCAAGCTGCGGCTGCGCGAGGTGGCCTACGAGCTGATGGAAGCCAACGGTGTGGATGCCACCACCATCCAGCAGATCACCGACGGTGCCGACATCGGCTTCGGCACCTTTTACAACTATGCGCCCAGCAAACAAGCGTTGGCGCAGGACGTGCTCGACTGCATCATCCATCAGTTGGGTCGGCGCAACGACCTTGTGACCCAACTGTTGGGCGAGACCGATCCGGTGCGCATCGTCGCCAACTCGGTGCGCTTCGTCATGCGCGAGATGACGACCGACCCGGTGTTCCGGTGGTGGGTCGATCGCATGGATGTTCTGGTGGATCGCATGCGCGTCGGGTTCGGTCCGTTCGGCCTGCGTGATATCAGCCGAGCGGTCGAAACGGGTCAGTACTCACTTATCGATGGTGAACCGTCGTTCGCCTGGAGCCAACTCGTGTGGCTCATGGCGTCAGCCGGCTGCGACATTGTGCGCGGCGTGCATCCCCCGTCATACGAGCGGGCCGCGTGTGAGGCAATCCTGCGCGTGATGGGCGTGTCCCACGGCGCCGCCCACGACTCCTGCACCACCGACCTCCCGGCCGCCCCCGAACTCGCCATCGACTACTCCTTCGAAGTCGGCGATCTGACCTGACCGGAAACGCCAGTGGCGCCACCCTTACGAGTGGCGCCACCAGCGGGGGGAAAGGGGAACGAGTGGATCAGGCGGTGGTGGTCGGCGTGGTCGCCGCAGCGGGGGCCGTACCCTTCTGGCCGTGGCCACCCTTGCCATGGCCGCCGCCCTGGTGACCGGCTTCGACCGTCTTCACGCTGAAGTCGGCGTTGAGCTTGACGGTCGACTGCGTGCCGTCGGCGTTCTTCACATGCACTTCGAACGCGTCGCCATCAGCATCGGTCTCGGCCCGCACAACGGTGGAACCGGGCGCAGCCGTTGCGGCGGCAGCAGTGGCCTTCGCCAGCTCGTCACCGGTTAGCGGGGTCTCGGTCTTTCCGTTCGCCTGGTGGGGACCCGACGGTTGGCCGCCGACCTTGCCGGCCTTTTCGGCGGCTTCCTGCTCAGG
>JANMCE010000013.1:0-21633 GCA_031360915.1 Actinomycetes bacterium
GCGATGCGTTCTTGGACGTCAACGAGTTTGGCGTCGAGAAGTTCGTTGACGTGGCGGCACGGCGCGGTGCCGTCGTCGCGAAGGCGGATGATGCTGGCGATCTCGGCGAGTGTGAGCCCGGCGGTTTGGGCGTTGCGGATGAAGTCGAGGCGGTCGCTGTCGCCTTCGTTGTACTCCCGGTAGCCGTTTGTCGTGCGGGTGGGTTCGGGGAGGAGACCCCGGGTTTCGTAGAAGCGGATGGTCCGTGTCGGATGACCCGAGACGGTGGCGAGTTCCCCGATACGCATAATCCTCACATTACCCCTTGACCTTCCACTATGGGGGAAGGTTTAAGGTGCTGGTGTGGACCCCGGGACGACCAGCGACTGTTGCGCCCCGACGACCCGCCGAACCCGACCATCGTCGCGTCTATTGGCGGTCGGCGCGGTCGGCGTTGCGCTGTGCTGCGTTCTCCCAGCGCTTCTCGCTGGTGGGGTTTTGGCCGCCGCAGCGGGGTGGGGGTGCGGCATCTGGGCTGCGGTCATCGTTGCCGTCGCCGCCGTGGCTGCCGTCGTGTTTCGTCGGTGGCGTCATCGTCAGAATGCGTCCATGGTTGACCCGTCGTTGCGACTGGTCGGGGCCACCCTGGAGCGGTCTACTTTGGCACAGGTCGTCGAGTGAACGATTGCTCCATCACCGTCGATGAGTCGGGTGCGTCGTGTCCGCGTTGTAGGGGGACAGGTTCGGTCGTAGGCACGGCACCAGTGCGAGCGCATCGTCGGATTGCTGCGCTGGGATCGTGGCGTTTCTGCGCGAACCTGGGCTGCGACGTGGTGTTCTTCCTCGGTGCCGATGTGGTCGATGACCGTGAGGTTGTCGCCCAGGTCGGCCACAAGGCGCTGTCGAAACCGGTGCCGGTGTGTTTCTGTTTCGCGCACACACTCGGCGATCTCCGCGCCGACGTCGCCGCCCACGACGGTGTGAGCACGATCAAGGCGTCCGTGAAAGCAGCGGTGGCTGAAGGCTTGTGCGCGTGCGAGCATCTCAATCCGTCCGGGGACTGCTGTCTGACCGCGGTCCATCGTGCGGTCAAGGACGCCCGCCAGCTGATCGAGGAGGGTGCCGCTCGTGGGTAGCGTGTCGTTGTCGTTGGCGGCGATCACGGGCGCGTTGTCGGTGCTGAATCCGTGCGGGTTCCCGCTGCTCCCCGCGTTCTTGTCGTTCTACGTCGGAGCCGACGACACCCGCCTGCCGTCTGCGGCAAGTCGAGTAGCGCAGGGCCTGCAGATCGGGGTGTTGGTCACCGCCGGGTTCCTGGGTGTATTCACGCTGATCGGTCTGCCGCTCAGCCTTGGTGCTACGGCGGTCGCCCGGGTGATCCCGTGGGTTGGTCTCGGTGTCGGCGCGCTCCTGATCATCGTCGGTATCGCCGCGTTGACCGGGAGGTCGATCCGGCTCGCCCACACACCGAGCATTCACCACGACGGCCGGTCGCGTGCCGCCGTGGTTGCGTTCGGTGCCGGGTACGGCCTGGCGTCCCTCGGCTGCACCCTGCCCCTGTTCCTCACCCTGATCGCCGCGTCGCTCACCTCCGACGGAACGGCGTCGTCGCTGACGGTGTTCGCCGCGTTCGGTGCCGGTATGGGAGTGGTGATGGCCCTCGCCGTCGCCGCCGCGTTCACCCGTCAAGGCCTCACCCGAATCCTGCGCCGGGCGCTCCCATGGTTGTCGCGGGCCTCCGGTGCGATGCTGGTGATCGCCGGGACCCCGAACCTTTCTCAACCCGCTGTCACCGACATTCCGGAGCACACCCCATGAACCGACCAAAACTTGTCGCCCTGCTGATCGCCGGGGCAGCCCTGATCGCCGGGTGCGCCAGCCAGAACACCACCCAAATCTCCAACACCACCCAGCCAGCGCCGGCTGCGGTGCGGGCACCGGTGGTCGTGTTGTCCACGGTCGATCAGTTCGCTACCACGTTAAACGCGGATGTCGGGGTACCACGATTGCTCCTGCTGATGTCGCCGACTTGAGGCGGTTGTCTCGCAGGGGCCAGTTGGGTCTCCCAAAACATCCTCGACAAATACCCGAACCTCGACATCAAGATCTACGCGGTATGGATGCGGATGCTCCCCGGTGACAAACAGAGCGCCATCCCCGGCGACTTGTTCACCGATCCGCGTGTCACCCGTTTCTGGCACAACGACCGCAGCCTCGGCACCTGGTTCGCCACCCACGGGTTCGGCGACCGACCCATCCTGTATGACGCCTACCTGCTCTTCGACAAACAAGCCGTCTGGAACGACCACCCCAAAACCGTCGCCTTCGCCGAACCGATGCTCGGCGACACCGACACACTCGCCAACGCCATCGCCACCTAACACCAGCCCCCCCGGTTGACCAGCACTGCCCAGGCGGGATCGTCGTGCTGAGCCTGCTACGCAAGAACGTCGGGTTCCGGCGTCTATGGCTGGCCCATGCCATTTCGCGGAGCGGCGACGCGTTCAACACCGTTGCGATTGTTGTGCTCGTGTTTCGGCTCACGGGCACCGGTCGAGGAGTTGCGGGTGCGGTGATGTTCGAAGTACTCCCGGTGTTGTTGATCGGCCCGGTCGCTGGCCTCGCGGCTGACAAGATGCCGCGCCTGCGACTGATGGTCGGTGCCGATCTCGTCCGGGCTGGCGCAGCGGCGAGTCTTGTCTTGGCGACCACGTCAGTGCCGGCAGTGTTCGCGGTGTCGTTCATCTTGAGTGCCGCGGCGACAGTGTTCAATCCGGCCGCGTCATCGTTGGTGCCTGACTTGGTCGACGACGAGGACCTGATCACCGCGAATAGTGCCCTGTGGACCGTCGCGGTCATCGCCCAGATCGCGCTCGCACCCGTCGCTGGTTGGGTCGTCGCGGGTGGCGGCGGTGCTCGTGTCGCATTCGCCGTCAACGCGGCCACTTTCATCGTTTCTGCGATACTGCTCGTCGGTCTCCACGAGGGCCGAACCCCGGCGACGATCGAAATGAGCGGCTGGGCTGGCGCTCTCGCCGGTGTCACTACCGTGCGAGCCAACCCGCTCCTTCGCCGACTCACCGTCGTCCAAATTCTCGCTTCACTGTCGGCCGGAGCGACCAGCGGGCTCCTGGTGATCCTGGCCAAGCGGCACCTCGGTGTTGGAGCGAGAGGGTTTGGTGTCCTGCTGGCCGCGATCGGCGTCGGCGCGGCGATCGGCCCGGCCCTCCTGCGACGCTTCATCCGTCCCGCTGACCGTCGCTGGCTGTTCGGCCCCTACCTCGTTCGCGGTGCGGTCGATCTCACCCTCGCCACCGTCGCCAGCCCGATCATCGCCGGCACCTCTCTCGTCGTCTACGGGATGTCCACCTCAACGGGGATGGTCGCCTACCAGACGATGCTCCAACAAGCCGTCCCACCCGAAACCCGCGGAAGGACCATCGCCTTCTTCGACATCGTCTGGAACGCGACCCGTCTGGTCTCGCTCGCCGCAGCAGCGATCCTCGCTGACAGCGTCGACGTTCGCTGGGTCTACGTGGCGGCAGCCTCGCTGCTGGTCGCCGCGGCGGCCATCGGGCTCACCACCAACTTCGAGACCGGCTGCGAACCGACTGACACAGTCGCGTCGTCCTGAGTCGCTGCCCTCTGCGCCCGCCTCAAGGTGAATAGGATCAACGAGAGGGAGCAGGAGACGAACGGAGTGCGACGTTGAAGTGCTCATGCTGCGGGGCGGATCGTGACCCGACAACCCTGACCGGGCTGCGATGCCACGATGACATCAGGATCTGCCGGGACTGCATTGGCTGGCTCGCCCAGCGCTCCGGGATGCTCGATGTCACCCCGACATTGCCGGTCAGGGTGATGGCCGAGACGATCGCCTTCTACGAGACCGCGGGTTTCGACGTCGAGTCCTACGACAGCGGGTTCGCGTTCGTCCGGTACGACGACATCAGCGTGTTCGACCTTGACCTCAACGAGCGAATCGACCCAGAAAACAACGGTGCCGGCTGTTACATCATCACCGGCAACCCCGACGAGTGGCACACCCGACTCGCAGCGGCTGGACTCCCCGTCACTCCAACCGAGGCCCGGCCATGGGGAATGTGCGAATTCACCCTTACCGACCCCAGCGGAAACCACATCCGAATCGGCCGCAACACCTGACCGATCCGGGCTGGTGTCGCAGCCTCTGTCCCACCAGTCGTGCGACCGCTGCTTCATGGCGGGTAGGCGAGGGTGTGTTCGATCCGGTGTCCGGGGTCGATGATGGTTTCTCTGGTGATGCGTTTGGTGGTCGGGTCGATCCACATTTTGATCCAGATGTTCGATGCGGGCACGGTGAAGGTGATGACGTTGAGGCCGTGGTCGTCGACCAGTTGGTGGATGTCGTCGCCGCCGTTGCCGAATGGTTCTTGGGAGATGAAGTCAGGTCCGGCGATACGGATATTCCCGGCGTCGGCTGATGCTGCGGAGTCGCTGGTGACCGATTCGGTGAGGATGATGTCGCCCGCCTGCTTGGTCGCGGTGACTGCGGTGGCGAGCAGCGCCGCTCCGTCGGGACCGGGTGGCCATTGGATGCTGACACGGGCGGTGCCGCCGGCGTAATCGCTTTCGCCGACAGTGACGGCGAGTTCGGTCGTCCCGGGTAGCCATTCGTGACTGATGGTTTCGCATCCTTGCCCGCAGTTACGGGCGGTGATGTCGATATCGCTCCCGTCGGGTTGCTGCCCGCTGATCGTCGCCCGCCCGGTCGGTGGGGGCTGCCCGCCGGGTTGCAGCACGCGTATTTGGAGTTGGTGGTCGACCGCGGCGACGAGGACCAGATTGTTACCGGCAAGATCTGCCCCCCACGTTGCGTTGACGACGGGTGGTGGCCCGAGTACGAACGAACCAGCTGAGGTTGGTGGAGCGGTGACGGCCAACGCGACGCTCGCGGCGAGAACGACGGTGACGGCCACCAGTTCGATCCGGGTGATCCTGCGGAGCGTGGCCGGGTTCTCTGCGACCTTGCGTAGCCCGGTGGTGCGGGCGACGTTGGCGACCGCCAACGCGACCGCGACCAGTGCCAATTTGACGAGCAGAATCGTGCCGTATCGGCTCGCCCACAACTGGTGGACGCTGTCGAAACGGGTGAACGCGATCATCACGCCGACACCGATCGTGGCCGCGGCTACAGGTAGCGCGAATCGGCCGTAACGGCGCACAGCGATGCCGAATGCGGATCGTGCCGGGACGTCGATCGGTCTGCGGGTCAAGTGAAGGAGCGCGCCAGCCCAGGCTGCACCACCGATGACGTGTGCGGTGCCGAGTGGTGTTGCCCACCATCGGGCGTCGTCACCGGAATGACCTCGCCACACCACGACGGCGAGCGCGGCTCCGACAGGTAGCGCGGCGATGCGGCGCAGTCGGCCGCTGCGAGCGGCGACAAGCGCAAGCCAAGTGAGTGACCCGATGGCGAGCATCAACCGGTCGGCACGGGTGGCAAGCGCACCGGACCAGTCGGTGGGGCTGAGGAGGACGTTGCGGCGATGCAGTTCGAGGGCGCCGGCGGACAGGACCCCGACCAGCGCGAACGCGATCGATGGGGCTGCCGGTGATTTCGGTGATGTTGGTCCCGAGCGGCGTGTTGCCCAGATGATGCGTTCGCTGGCGAGGCACCCGAACGCGAACGCCAGACCGGCAACAATTTCGAACTGGATAATGGCGTCGGCCCACCCGAACCTTCCCTGCGACGGTTGTGTTCGGGTGTCGACTGCGCCGGCGGGCAGGTTGGTGCCGACACCGAAGGCGAATTCGCCTTCGGTGGTGTGTCCGTCCCGGGCGAGGACTTGCCAGGTGACGAGGTAGACGTCGCGGGCCAGGGTGGGCACGTTGGCGCGGATGCGGGTGCCACCGGAGTCGGTGCCAACGAAGGCAAGATCGATCCGGGTGCCGGTCGCGGTCCGCAGATTGATGTGTGGCGTTCCGTCGATCGGTTCGGAGAAGTCGAGCACGATCTCGTCCGGGCCGGTTGTCAGCCGGGCACCGGTCGCGGGGGAGGTGCGTACGAGGAAGCTGTGGGCATCCGCTGGGGCCGCCCGCCCGAGACCGGCGAACACCACGCAAAAGACGACCGTACAGACGCGACCCACACGCAGAAGGAGAGACGTGCGGTTAGCGTTCGGCATTGTGAGTGGGACCATCATCTACTAAGCGGTATCGTAGATAGTAGCTGTCGGGGTTGCTGATACCCGGCGGCGAGTTGGCCGCTGAACACCAACGTGAAACCGGCCACGAAGAACAACGAGACCCGCAGCGCAACCTTGCGTGACGCACCACGGTCGAGGTCGCTCATCGGCAGACCGGAGATGAACGACACGTACCCGGGCGACAACGGAAGACAGCACGGAGACGCAAACGAAATCGCCCCAAAAATAAACGCGAGGAACGGCAGAACGAACACCATCAACTATAAAGCCTAGTAGATGGGCGGAGGAGTTAGCTGAGGCAGAAGTTCGGCATTGCCAGCACAACCCAAAAGTTCGCGACGACGACCGCGACGGAGAACAGCATCCCGGCCCACAGGGCGCTCAACCACCCGAACGCCATGACGGTCGAGCGCGGTGTCCGGGCGGGTGCCGGGTGGTCCAACGCGGCGAGTCGTTCGACCACTGTCGCCAACCCACCGAACGCGGCGACGTCGACCGGCAGGCCGGCGAGCGCGACACCTACCAAAGCCCGCCGGGTGGTGTGGCGGGCTTCGAGCTCGGTGCCCGAGGCTTCCTCGTCGGCCCAACGTTCCAACGAGCACCGCAACTGATCGGTGGCAACCCGGGCCCACGGGAACGCCCGCAGCCCGCATTCGGCGGCTGCGGCGAGACGTAGAAGCAGGTGATGGCGATGTTTCAGGTGGGCCTGTTCGTGGCGCACGACCGCATCCAACTCGGCACCCGACAGCTGCTCGATCAGGGTGTCGGACACCACGACCGCACCGCCGTACGCGGCGACGCACAACGCCACCGGGTTTGGCGAAGTGACAACGATCACCCGATGCCCCGTTAGGGTCGTCGATCGACCGAGCAACGCAACTTCGGACATGGCGTGCTGGACCAAACGGGCACGCCGGTAGCCGAATGACACGGCCATGGGCAGCATCAACGCGCCGACCGTGGAGACCCACCCGATCCACGGTGCACCAATCACGGCGTGGCTTGCCATGCGTGCGCATCGTGCGGCCAGGCCGTGCGCACCGACGGCCCGCAGCAGCACCGGCGCCCCCAGTGAAACGGCAACCAATTCGGTTGCGACGAGCGCACCGACCAACGACACCGCGATTGCTTTCGCGGCGAGCGCCGGATGGATGTCCCGCAGCCACCCGCGGGCCAGAACCGGTGCCGCGCCGAGGACAACGGCAAGAACTGCGAGCACGAACACGGTCACTGGGCCAACGTCCTGCGTAACTGCGCCCGATCAGCGTCGCTCAACTGGCCGACGAACTGGGTGAGCACGACCGGCCGATTTTCGACCGCGCCCAACGCCGACGCCATCGTCGACGCGGTGCGTTCCTCGCGGGTCTGCAACGGATGGTAAGCGAACGCCCGACCATCACGCCGACGCTCAAGAACCCCCTTATCGCACAGGTTCGACAGCACCGTCATCACCGTCGTGTACGCCAAATCCCGTCGGACCACGAGCACGTTGTGGACCTCACCGGGAGTCATCCAACCCGTCGAATCCCACAAAACGTCGAGAACCGCTGCCTCCAACGGCCCGATTCCCTTGCTAGACGCCACAGGCCTCATCCTACCACCACCTACTAAGCTCGATCGTTCTGCGATGTCAGGACGTAGCGCTTCCGGTAGATCCCGATTGCACGCTCGAAACGCACTACCTGCAGGGCGTGACGAAACGGGGCGAGCCGAACACGCCGGCGAGATGCGCTGCCGTACTCATACACAGTGTATAAGTGTAGGGTGGGCTGCATGTCCTCGTCGTCGTCACACCCGCCGTTGCGCGGCATCTGAAAACTGCTGGTAGCCGACGGTGTTCGCCCACGTTCCCAGTGCCGATGACGTTCACGGCGGGGTCGCCAGCCTTCTCCGTCTCGGCCCGCTCCTCCCCGTCGTTCTCGCCGCTCTCGTCGTGGCGCTCACGCGGCTCCGGTCGGCGATCTCGACGCGTCGGGCTGCGGGCGTTGTGGCATCAGCGGTGGCGGGGGCGATCCACATCGCGCTCGTGCCCGTGCACTACGCCGATAGCCCGACGGTCGGTGTGCTGTTCGCTGGCGCCGGCGTCGCCCAACTCGTCCTCGCAGTGGGTGTTCGGGTCGCACCGCGACGGGCGTGGTGGCCGCGCCTGTTCACCATCGTGGCAGTGGTGTTTACGGTCACGTTCGCGGCGGCGCGGACCGTGAAACTGCCGGTGTTCGGACCCCCCAAGCAGCTCGACGCGCTCGGGTTGGTGACCACCGCTCTGGCCGTCGCCGCCGCGTTGTGCTGGTGGCCGGCCGGGCGTATCACCCGAAGCGTTCGCGATGACCGGTTCGCGCCGGCAGTCCTGATCGCCGGTGCGGTCCTCGCGCCGCTCGTGTTCGGCATCACCCCGAGTTACAACCCGACGTTGCAGAACGCTGCACTGACCAGCGCGATCGCGTGTGCGTTGGTGCTGTTTGCCGGCAGTGGCGGCCGGATCATGTGGTGGGTGATCGCCGACGCGGCAGTGGTCGGGTTGGTCGTGCGAGGCCCGG
Organism: Actinomycetes bacterium; assembly: GCA_031360915.1. Lineage (GTDB taxonomy): Bacteria > Actinomycetota > Acidimicrobiia > Acidimicrobiales > Ilumatobacteraceae > JANMCE01. Next base: position 8,705 of record JANMCE010000013.1, read on the forward strand.
TAATCGGGTTCGCGGTGCTCGGCGGTGCTCTTGGTGCCGTCCACGCGTTGAAGGCGGCGCGGGGTTGGTGGTGGTTCCCTACAGCCGCGGCGTCTCTCGTGGTGACCCTGTCGATCCCGCTGCTCGACCTACGCCTCGATCTGCTCCACGTCGGTCACGCCGACGATGTAACCTCAGCGAGCGGGCTGTTCGTGCTCGCCGGGCTCATATCGCTGACCGCCGTAGCCCATCGCCGCATTGGCGGGATTAGCGCCGTCTACGGGGTGCTCGTCACGATCGAATTGTTGCGGTTCTGGCAGGGTGCCACCGGGACCGGTGCGATCGAGGTGTTCATCACCTCGCTCACCCTGTTCGTCCTGGTCGTTCCGGCGCTGCTCGGCGATATCCCGGCCAACCCCGCCAGCACCATTCATGTCGTCGGGGTCGCGACCGGATTGGCGATGGGGCTGGCACGAAGCGTTCCAGTCGCGTACCCGATCCCGTGGGGGATACTGCTCGGCGGCATCGCCGGCGCGTTCGTCATGCTGGTACGAGGGCGTCTACGGCCTGTTGCACATGATCAAACGGCACATGCATCTCCAACGACACCTCACGAAACGCGATCACACCCTTGCGGTCGATGAGCCAGAACGAGTGGGTCGAGAATGGGCCCATGCTGCCCGGCAGATCATAGACACCGAACGCCTTGGCCAGTGTGGCGTCGGTATCGGAGAGGATCGGAATGTCCAGATGCAGCCGTTCGGCGAGACCCTGGGAAATTTTGAGGTCTTGGACGGACACCGCGAACACTTCGATACCTTTACTCGCGAACGTCGCGGCACTCTTTTGCAGCTCGACCAGCTGCGCCTCACACGGGCTTCAACCGGCGTGTTCGTAGAAGTAGAGCAGCATGTTGCGTTTACCACGGAAATCAGCCAGGTTCACCACATCCCCCCGGGTCGAACTCAACGTCGCGGTTGGAGCGGGCACCCCGATTGCCAACGTCGAGTTGTTACCGGCCGACCCGGCGGTTTCCTTCCGATGAGACGCACCCCGGCCGACCGCTACGGCGACGATGCCCGCAACGGCAACAGCGACAACCAGAAGGAACAAACGAGAACGTCGGGCAACCATGCCCTCCACCCTATCTCGCTTCCTACGACAGTGTGTACGCGAACAAAGGCACTACGATGTATCACGCGAGTGATGGAGGAGCGCGATGAGCCCACGTCGACAGATGGGAGAGTTGGAAGCAGCTGTGATGAGCGTGCTGTGGGAGCACAACGGGTGGCTCACCCCCGGCGAGGTGCTCGAACGATTGCAACACGCCGATGACTTGGCCTACGGCACGATACTGACGATCCTGATCCGCCTCTACAAGAAAGGGCGACTCGAACGCCAACGCGACGGCAAAGCCCACGCCTACCGACCCGTCCAAACGCGAGAGGAATACACCGCCGCTCGAATGCACGAACTCCTCGCCAGATCCGACCGACCCTCGGCCCTCGTGCACTTCGCCTCGACTCTCAGCCCCGCCGACCGCAGCCAACTGAAACGAGCACTCTCACGTTCACCGAAAGACCCGCAATAAGCGGAAGGGCCGTCCTTACCGAGGTGCCCCTTAGCCTTCGATGGCGAACAGGATGACGAACCCGGCGAAGAAGGCGATGATTTGCCAGTTGGTGTCGGGTGTTTCGTGGGCTTCGAGGAGGAGTTCTTCGGTGACGAGGTACAGCAGCGCGGCGACCCCGATGCTGAACCCGATGAGCACGGCCCGCAGGCTGTGTTGATCGCGCAGGCTGGGTAGGACTTCCCCGGCGACGGCCGCAAAGACGACACCCGCAGCGAAATGTTGCACGAACCCCGACACCTAATCACTGAGTCTCCGTACGGCGGCGATCACCGCTCCGATAGCGGCGGCGGCGATCGGGAACAGGACGAGGCGGGCTGCGTCGGCGACAGGGCTACTCATGACGGGTGCCCGTGGCCGGTGCTGTTTGGGGTGCTGTCGATGTTGCACCAGTCGCCCGCTGGGGCGCAGGTTTCGCATTCGAGTTCGATGGTGGCATGGGAGATGCCGAACCTGGTGCCGATGGCTTGCTTGACGGCGGTGCCGACCAGTTGGGCTTCTTCGAGGGTCGGGTGACCGTCGAGGACGATGTGGGCCGACAACGCCCGCACGTCGGATGAGAGGCTCCAGACGTGCAGGTCGTGGACTTGTTCGACGCCGACCACGCTGGCGATCACGGTGGTGACCTCGTTCATGTTGATACCGGCCGGGGTTGATTCGAGGAGGATGTCGCTGGTTGCCCGCAACAGTTTCCACGCCTGGATGGCGAGGAGTATGCCGATCACCATCGAGACGAGCGGGTCAAGCCAGAACCAGCTTCCGGTGATCAGGATGACCGCTCCGGCACCGGCAACCCCGAGCGACGCGGCGGCGTCCCCGGCGAGGTGCAGCATCGCAGAGCGCATATTCAGATCCTCGTCCTGGCCGCCCTGACCGCCGTGCGCGTGGCCAGCGTGGCTTTCGCGAACAGCGAGTGCCCCGGCAAGGTTCGCTGCCGCGGCGATCAGGGCGACGATCACGACGATGCGGCCGGTGACCGGTGCAGGGTGCATCAGGCGGCGTGCACCTTCGTAGAGAATGAACACGGTGATCGCCAGAATGCTCACCGCGTTTGCTTGAGCGGCCAGGATCGTGGCCCGGTGATAGCCGAACGATCGGCGGGGGGTGGGTCGCCGGCGCGCCCACCGCAGCGCGATCACCGACACCAAGATCGCGGCGACGTCGGTGAGGTTATGACCGGCATCAGCGAGGAGACCGAGTGAGTGGGCGACAACCCCGAACACGACCTGGACGACCACAATCCATGTGTTCAACCCGAGCGCCAACCACAAGCGGCGCTCCCGGCGCACACTGATCGCTGCCGCCGACGTCACCCCGCCACTGCGGTCGTCGTGCGGGCCGTGAACGTGGTCGTCGTGCCGGTGGTCGTCGTGATGATGGTCGTCGTGGCTGTTAGCAGCAGTCATCGCAGGACTTTCCTTGCCATGCCTCGCGGCCCTCGCGAACGGCGAGACCTGCAATGACGATCCCGGCGATCGGGTCGGCCCACCACCAGCCGGAGACGGTGTTGACGACAAGTCCGGCGAGGAGCACCGCGGACAGGTACGAGCACAGTTTGGTTTGGTTGGCGTCCGCGATGACTGTGACGCTGCCGAGTTTGCGGCCGTTCGATTTCTTCGCCGCGCTCAGCAACGGCATCACGATGAGCGACGCGACCGCCAAAGCGATCCCGACCGGCGTATGCGTCGGGCGGTCCCCTCGAACCAAATCTCGGGCTGCCTGCACCGTGATATAGGCGCCGAGAGCGAAGAAACTGGCGGCGATCAACCGCAGGGCACGCCGTTCACGGCCCGCGTCCGGGGAACGGAACTGCCAGATGATCACCAGCGCAGAGAGCACTTCGACCGTCGAGTCGAGACCGAACCCGACAAGCGCGATTGAGCGGGCGACGACCCCGGCGCTGATTGCGACGGCGGCTTCGACGACATTCCAGGCGACTGTTGCCCACGCCAACCCGCTGGCCCGTTGCTGCAGACGGCTGCGGACGGTCGGGTCGAGGACTGGCCCGGCGTGCCCGGCGGTCATTTCGAGGGTCCGGGGGCGGTGTGGCGGAGATGTTCGCGGCCGAGGTCTAGCAGCATGCGGACGTGGGCGTCGTCAAGGCTGTAGAACATCATCCGACCGGAACGGCGGGCGCGGACCATCCCGCCGGTGCGCAGCCACCGCAACGCGTGCGACACCGTGGTCTCCGCGGTGTCGATCGTCGCCGCGAGATCGCACACGCATAACTCGCCAGCCTCCAACAGTGCGTACAACAAACGGGTACGGGTCGGGTCACCCAACACCCGGAACCACTCCGCCAACCGGTCCGTCTCATCAACCGTTGGCAACACCGCTCGGGCTGCGTCCACCCGATCCGAATCAACCAGCTTCACGGCGCACACATCGAGAGGCGTGACCTTGCCAACCCTGGCAGCGGGTGACGCGTCGGAGGGAACCTCAGTTGAGTGGCCGGTGGCTGCATTCACCATCCCCAATGTAACATCTGAATTACTGCTCAGATGTTACAAATTGAACGACGCTTGTGCGGGCGGCACCGTGAGCGCCCGGTCACGGCTGAACCCTTGAAGCTGGCGAGGCTGACTACCATGAGTGTCTCCTGTCCGGTTCTTCCCGTTTCGCCGCGTTCCTGATCGTGTGCGTCGCGTTCGTGATCGCGGCGGCGCATCTCGGGTTGGGTGACCATTCGACGCACCTGACGGACACTTCGAGCCATCCGGTGATGATGATCACGGCCACGATGGCCGACGGTGTGACGATGCCGCCAGCGTCGGAACTTCCGATCGAGTCGATCGTCCTGACCTCTGGGGATCGTCACCCGTCCGGTGGTATGACGATGGCGACGGCCTGCCAATTCATGGCGTTGGCGGTCATCGTCGGGTTTGGTGTGCGCCGTCTTCTTTCGGCGGCACGATCGGCACATGTGCTGACCGTGTTCAGCGCCCCGATCGTGTTGTCGCGGGATCAGGTGGCACGCCCGAAGGAACCGCCGGGCTTGACGATGTTGTGTGTGGCGCGCTGCTGAGACGACCGGATCATCCGTTCGTTTCGCACCCACACACATCAACTCAGCCCAGAGAGTAAGTTAAAACATGAAGACCTCTATCTCGCGCGGCGCGCTCCTGTCCGTCGCGCTCCTCCTCGCTGCATGCGGTACCAGCACCACGGCAGCACCTTCCTCGAAGCCGGGAACGGTCACGTCGCCCACGTCGATAGGCCATTCGGGTATGTCGATGAATCCGACCTCGACTGTTGACCCGATGGCGGGCATGGACCATGCCGGCGGATCATCCGGCCCCGCCGGACTCGCTCTTGACATCGTCTCGTCGGTATTCCAGGCGAACAAGCCCGTCGATCTGTTGTTCAAAATCATGGCGGCGGACGGCTCGATGGTCACGAAGTATCAGGTGGAGCAAACCAAGGAGCTTCATCTGATCCTGGTCCGGTCGGATCTGACCCGCTACCAGCATCTTCACCCGACCCGCAGCACCGACGGGACCTGGAAAGTGAACCTCACATTCCCGCGTGGTGGTGTCTACAAGATGGTCGCCGATTCGGCCCCGATCATCGCCGGGGAACCCTACGCACAGGTCGCTCTCACCACCGACCTCAACGTATCGGGCCTCGGCGAAGACGTGAAGCTACCGCCGGCGTCACCCACGACGACGGTTGACGGGTAGACCATCATCGTCACCGGTGGGCTGGCGAGTACGAACGAATCCGCGCTCACGTTCGCCGTCGTCGATAAAGCGGACAAACCGGTGACGCTCGAGACGTATCTCGGGGCGTTTGGGCATCTTGTGGCGTTCGCCCAGGCCGACCTGGCCTATACCCATATCCACCCGCAACAGGCCGATCAACAGCACGGCACTGTCGAATTCATGGGGACAAGCCACCGAACCCGGCCCACACCGACTGTTCCTACAGTTCGCCGCCGCCGGCAAGGTCCACACGGCCGAGTTCACGATCATCGCCACGTAACAGTGCGGTGGCCGCTTCTACGCCTGCCCGGTATGTGTCAAGAAGCGCGGCCTCCAAGACGCCGAATGGGTGCAGGGTGCCGAAGTCAAAGGCACCCCGTCGCTGTTCGAGTTCACCCAAGGGCGGTGCGCTGACGTTCAACTACCTACCACAGGCGGCTGCCGTGAGCCGTACGCTCGCGGCAGCCGTGTGAGCGGGTCAGATCGGAGCGACATGACCAACGACAACCAAACCGCCCGTTTCGGGCTCGTGCTTGACTGCGCCGACCCAGCCCTGCTAGCGGAGTTCTGGGCCGGGGCGCTCGGCTACATCAACGTCGGGTCCGCCGGTGCGTATGTTGCCCTGTACCCGCCGGACCGGAGCGGCCCGAAACTGCTCCTGCAACACGTCGACGAGGCGAAGATCGTCAAGAACCGGATGCATATCGACATCGAAACTCCGGACATCGCTAGCGAAGCCGTCCGGCTTGTCGGGCTTGGTGCACGACGAGTCACCGACACCACCTGCCACGAACACGGCAGCACCTGGATCCTGATGACCGACCCAGAAGGCAACGAATTCTGCATCTGCGACAACGGCAACTCCGCGTCACCATCGACGCCGAACCCGCCGGGCACGTAACGCGGCGACCATCGATCCTTCTGTCGGCACCGAAGTCAGGGCCGAGGTTCGGTTGGCCACCTCACAACACGAGCTGGTTCGGACACCGAGTCGTGTTCGCCCCGCTTTCGGGAGTGAGGCGACGACCACGTCGCAGGAGGCAGTGATCATCGCCAACGTTTCGTCGAGTGGACGGCAGGGGTGTCGACGCCGTTCCAGTGTTCAGTGCATCACCCGCAGCACGGCGTGACCGTTGACGTTGGCGAGCGGAAAGTACACGAGATGGGTTTCTGGGTCGATTGCGACGCTGTGGGCGTCGTCGTTGACGTGTTGGCTTCCGATCTTGACGGCCGGCCCGGTGGTGATGTCGAACAGGTCGACATCACCGGATTCGGCTGCGACGTAGAGCCGCTGGCGTGTCGGGTCGACAGCAAGAGCGTCAGGTCCGGCGCCGACGGTCACCGTTGCGGTTTGGGTGTTGGCCGTCAGATCGATGACGGCGAGGCGGGCGTTGTTTTCGCAGGCGACGTAGGCGTATCGCACCGTCGGGTTGATCGTCACGCCATGCGCCCCATTACAACCGGGAAGGCTGATGGTGTTGATGATCGCCGGTGGCAGGGTCGAACTCGACGAGCGCGTCGGGCGGCAGGGTGGCGGCGTAGGCATGTCGGTTGGTTGGGTCGTCGGCGACGTTCCCCGTTTCGTCACCGAGTTTGATCGTGCGGATCAGATCGAGAGTTTGGGCGTCGTGAACGCTGATCGCTCCGGCGGTTTTGTTGCTGACGAGGAGCAGATTGTCGTCGGGATCGAAGGCGAGTCCATCGGGGAAGGGACCGGTCGACGCCCGCCTGGTGACCTGCCGGGTGGTGGCGTCGATGGCGACGATCTCGTTGGTTCCGGTCGCTGTGGTGTACACGACATTGTGGTCGGGTACTGCGAGCACCCATGAACGTCGGTGATCGTGCCGGTCACCTTCAGCGACGCGGTATCGATCGCGATCACGGTGTTGTCGCCGAGGTGGGCGATCCACAGGGTGTGGCTGGTCGGGTCGAGGCTTTGGTGGTCGAACCGGCTGGTCGTACCAGGCAACGCGACATCGTGGTCAATGACGAGCATCTCAGCGTGAACTGGCGCTCTGGTCGTTGTGCTGGCGCACCCCACACCGAGACTCCCACTTGCAGTGACGAGGAACGCCCCGGCGAATCGTGTGAACCGCCCTCGTCGGTCGCTGGTCATCGGGCGATGGTGTAGATCGCCGCGCCGACAGTGGCGCAGATCCCAAGGACGCGTAGGACGGCGAGTTTGTAGCGGGAACACGAGCACGAACTACCAAGGGAACAGTCGCGACGTACCTGCGCGCTGCCATTGCGCCGCGATCGCCTCGAATCGTTCACGCGCTTCAGCGGCGTTGCCGGTGGAGCATTCCAAGTCCCGTGCGGTGGCCCAAGCCTTCCAGGATTGGTAGGCGCGAACATGATGCCCGGCATCGGTATGGACGCCCGCGCCGTAGGCGAGGAGCCGATCATCGAGTTGAGCTGCGAACGCCTTACTGGCCTTGTCGAAGACCACGGGTTGGGTGGCCGCCTCCACCGTTTCGAGCATCATCAACGCTGCCGGGTCGAGACCGTCGAGTTGCCATCGTTCGCGGGCATGTCCGAGATTGCAGAGGTCCTGCCACAGCGACCGGGCAACGAGGGTGTTCTTCTTGCGCACCAACTTGACGGTGGCAACCTCAGCATCGATGTCCTCTATGGCGTTGAAGATCAGGTTGGCCTTGGGATGAGACCACCACGAACCTTCCACCGGTTCGCCGACTATCAGCGTTGTGACTGATGGCAGCATCCGGTCGTGCACGAGCAGGAGCCCTGATCGGTTGACCGTGTCCAAGATCAGTTGCGCGAGATCGTCGATCGCATCATTCTCTCAGCACCGACATCGTGTTCATCGGCTTCGTGGTCATGGCCGTGCAGCAAAGTCGTCGGGGTGGGCCACTCGGTCTGGCATGACAATTGGGCGGGGTAGATTCGCGGTGGCTGGCGGTCGTCGCCTGCCGACGATGGGGGTTTGCGATGAGTGGATTTTTGGACAAGGCCAAAGAAATGGCCGAGAACGTCAAGGACAAGATCGAGGACCACATCCCCGACAGCATCAAAGAGAAGCTGCACATCGGCAACGACGCCGATGACGCCGTGGAAGATGCAGCCGCCGACGTCGCCGGCGACGCGGCCCCAACCGAGGAGTAAACTCTTCGGAGTCTAATCGCATCCGGCGAGCCGCCACCGTCCTTCGGTGGGCCCCTCGACGCCGTGTTGCGCCCGACCACCGAGGGTCAACGCAGCGTGCAACTACCGCCAGGCGCTCAGCCCGCGAAATTCGTTGGCGGCACGCAATTCGGTGGACGCAAGATGGCAGCTTCTTCGGACCCGTCGAGGTGAATGATGCAAACCTTCCAAATCCATCCCGGTACCGGTGGTGCCGACGCGGCGACGTTCGCGGTCGAACTCGGTGCAGCCATCAATCGAGCAACCAACGCGGTTGTCGTGATGCTCGAGCGAGTTGTGTCTATCGAGGTCACCGCCCGGCTTTGACGTTCGCTTGTTGGCGGGCATGGTCGCGACGCATCGTGTGCAACGAGTCCCGGCCACAGAGAAACAGGGACGCCGCCATAGCTCGACGGCCACCCTGATCGAAGTCCCCGATGCCGATGAACTCGCCATCGCGATTGATCGGCGGGATGTGCGTATCGAAACGTTCCGAGCGTCCGGCGCTGGTGGCCAACATCGCAACAAGACCGACTCCGCCGTTCGTCTGCGCCACGTCCCAACGGGCATCGAGGCGACCGCCACCGAAGATCGGTCGCAGCATCGCAACCGCATCGTCGCCTGGCAACGGCTCACAGCTGCCGTCGCAGCAGAGCAACGCGCCACCGCGATCGTTTCTTTGGACGCGGCCAGAGCCGGTCAGTACGGCGCGGCCCGATCATGGACATGGTGCGGTTGGCGCGACCAGGTGACGTCTCCATCCGGCCGGCACGGCTCGATGCGTCAAGCGCTCGCCGGTCACCTCGCGCACCTCATTACATAACGGATGGGTGGAGACGCGACCTCGTTGGTCGCCGTCCGAGCCCTCGACGTCATGTCAGATGTCGATGTATCGGCGAGGAGCGAGGAGCCGAGAAGTTTGCGACCGGGACTAAAATCGGGACTAACTCCAATACCGTTATCTTAGGGTTACATGGGTGTAGTTTGGGGGTATGCCTCGTTCTGGTTGGTTGAAGCCCGAGTCGGATCGTCGGTTGGCGGATCTGGTGTCGGTCGGGGTGCTGATGAGGGTGTTCCCGGCGGAGGTGGTTGACGGGGTGATCGCGGAGTGTGGCCGGACCGAGCAGCGGCGCCGGTCGTTGCCGGCGAGGTCGATGGCGTACTTCGCGATGGGGATGGCGTTGCATGCCGACGGGTCGTATGAGGATGTGCTGGCCCTGATCTCTGACGGGCTGGCGTGGGCGGACCGCGGGGATGAGCCGGCGCGGTTGGCGAGCAAGCCGGCGATCTTTCATGCCCGGGAACGTCTCGGGTCCGAGCCGATGGCGTTGCTGTTCGATCGGGTCGCCCAACCGTTGGCATCGAAGACGACACCGGGCTGTTGGCTGGCCGGTCGTCGTCTGGTGGCCGTCGACGGGACCTGCCTCGACTTGGCTGACACCCCCGCCAACGACGAGCACTTCGGTCGGCCGGGGGTGATGAAGGGGGAACGCTCGGCGTTCCCCCAGGCCCGGGTGGTGGCCTTGGCCGAGTGCGGCACCCACGCCATGTTCGAAGCGATCATCGGGCCGTACACGACCTCGGAGAACGCCCTGTCCCGAGAGCTGCTGGGCCGGCTCACCAAGGGGATGCTGTGCCTGGCTGACCGCGGGTTCTACAGCTTCGAGGCCTGGCAGAAAGCCAAAGAAGGCGGGGCAGATCTGCTGTGGCGGATGAAGGACAACATCCGCCTCGAAGCTGTGAAGGACCTCCCCGACGGGTCGTGGCTGGCCGAGGTGTTCCACTCCACTCAAGACACCAGACGCCGCCACCCCGTGACGGTCAGGGTGGTCGAGTACACCGTCGAGGATGGCCGGGAACCGACCGGGCCGTTCCGTCTGATCACCACGATCCTCGATCACCGCAAGGCCTCCGCCGTCGAGCTCGCCGGCGCCTACACGCAGCGTTGGGAGATCGAGACCGCGTTCGACGAGCTCAAGACCCACCAACGTGGGCCCCGGGCCGTGCTGCGCTCCAAGTCACCGGATCTGGTGACCCAGGAGATCTGGGGGCACCTGTGTTGCCACTACGCCATCCGGGCGCTCATGTTCGACGCCGCCGCCCACGCCGGACGCGACCCGGACCGGGTGTCGTTCGTCGCCGCCCTGCGCATCTCGCGCCGCTCCATCGCCCAAGCGGGCGCCTTTCCCCCCTGAGGCCACCGACACCCACGACCGGCTCTGGCGCCACGCCATCAGCGAACTCATCGCCAGGCTCCTCCCGCACCGCCGGCCGCGAGCCAACCCCCGCGTCGTCAAACGCAAGTACACCAAGTGGCACGTCAAACGATCACGCCACCAACACTGGCCCCAGCCCGACCGACCACCCCACCAAGCCATCCAGACCTCTAATTGAACGGTATTGGGACTAACTCCGGGACCTCGATGTGCTAGACGCCGCCGCCCGGCCGGGCTGTTGTCGTGGCGAGTGGTGCCGTTGCCAACCCTGCGGGTCGGGTGCCGTGGGTGGCCGCTGGCGCATGGCTGTCAACCCACTCGCTGCGCTCGGGGTCGAGCCTCCCTTCGGTCGGTGACAGCCACGCTCGTTCCAGCGGCCTCAACGCCCGTAGGACGAACCCGGCTCGCCAAAGAGACGGGTCAGCTTGGGAGCGGTGTCACTTGGGGAAGCTGGCACCGCTCCCACGCACCAACGTCGAAGGAGCCCACCCATGACCGCAACATCCCCGCCACGCATCACCCCACCAACCGTCACCCCGACGCACGAACGATGGATCACCAGCCTGACCGACATCGTCACCGTCATCGCATGGCGCGACGAAGCGATCGAAGCGAACCGCATTCGATCCCGACGTGCAGCGATTCCGCGCTCGTATGGGCCACCCCAAATTTGGGGGCGATCTCGACCCTCATGGCACATCGTTGGGGGCATTACGCGACGATCAAGCCGTCAACGTGGATGGTCGAGGACATCGCCCGCACGTTCGGTATCGGCGAATCCGTGAGCCGTGTCACCCAATCGATCGACCGCTTGGAGCGCTTCGGAATCATCCGCCGTACCGGCCGAACGATCGCCGTTCGCTTGTGGCTCCCCCCGCTGAGCGAACGCCAACGAAGCCGCCTCCCGGACTACCTCGCTGCGGTCTACGAGGGATGAGCACAGCGACCGGCGGCGGAGCACGGCGTTCCGCCGCCGCGTGCGCCGGGCTCGGCCCCGCCCTGTTCTACGACCCACGGGCGCGGTCAATCGCAGCAGCGAAACGGATCTGCGATCGGTGCCCGGTCGTTGACGATTGCGCCGAGCGTGCCCGGACCGTCGGTGAGCAGTTCGGCATCTGGGGTGGCCAAACTGAAGCCGAACGCGCTGTACGAGCTGGCAGCGGGCCGGCATTGCCTGGTCCGGCCTCCGTGATCTCCGATGGCGAACTCCTCCGAGTGCTCCGTGCCGCAGACCCACGGATGCGCGCCGTCGACGCGATTCAGGGTCGGCTCGACGTCAGCACAGCCTCGGCGTATCGCTATCTGGGTCGGGCGTTACGGCTCGGTGCCGTCGAGCAACGCGGCTGCAACTTGTTCCCGGTTCACCCAACCAGACGTGCACCAACAGCGTGGCCGAACCCGATGGTGCGTGGCTCGGTAGTGCCGTGGCCCGCCTGCGGCGGGGTGCCGTGTGGGCCGCCTCGTCGTGGCTGTCAAGCCCGCTCGCTGCGCTTCGGGGCGGCCTCCCTGCGGTCGGTTGACAGCCCCGCCGGGCCGGCGGCCCCAAGACGCCTGTAAGGCGAACCCGGCACCAGCCCCGACCAGAAGGAATCACCCTGATGCAAGCAAACGAGTTGTTCACAAAAATCACCGACCAAATCATCGCCGACATCGAAGCGGGAGCAGGTACCTGGAAAATGCCATGGCACCGCCTCGCCGACGTCGGCACACCGCTGAGCACAGACGGGAGACCGTACAAAGGTTTGAACGCCTACGTTCTCGGTTCCACTTGCGCCTTGAACGCCTGGAAATCGGCCACGTTCGGGACATATCGCGGGTGGCAGCGCCATGGTGCCCAGGTGCGTCGCGGTGAACTCGGAACCGCCGTCATCCTGTGGAAGCCAATCACGCCGGGCACCAAGAACGCCGATGCTGAAGGTCGTGACGAGCAGCATGCAGGCCGCCGATTGATCGCCCGAGCATTCACCGTGTTCGCAGCCGAACAAGTCGACGGTGCGGAGAAACTGCTCGCCTCCCGCAGCGCCCGGCCGGAGCGAGACACAGTCGAACGGATCGTGGAAGCCGATCGCTACTTCGCCGCGATCGGCGCGACCGTGATCGAGGGTGGCAACCGTGCCTACTACTCGCCGGCCGATGACAGCATCCACCTTCCAGAACTTCACCAGTTCGATAGCGCCCCGGCCGCGTACAGCACGAAATCCCACGAATTTTCGCACTGGTCAGGTCACCCCGATCGATTGGCTCGGGACCTGTCTGGCCGGT
>JANMCE010000018.1:0-12256 GCA_031360915.1 Actinomycetes bacterium
AAATGCTCGACCTCGCCACCACGACAGCGCGGCACCAAGCAAATCGGCAGCTGTCGCGGGGTCCGGCTCACTGGTCGCCTGGCGCGTCAGCCGATCAAAGTGATCAACATCGAGCCCTCCGTCAGCGATCGTGAGTCGATAACCGCCATCCGCCGCAACGATCTCACCGCCCGGCTCGAGCGCACGACGGACTCGCGAGAGGTGGCTCTGCAACGTTGCGACGGCTGCAGCCGGAGGCTCGTCACCCCATAACGCGTCACACAAACGGTCGATCGAAACGACCTCACCCCGATGGGCTGCGAGAACGCCTAAGACCAGTTTGGGCTTAGGTCCCAACGGGGCGCGCTCAAGCCCTGGTCCCTCGACCAGAACGGGTCCCAAGATCCTGACAAGGAGATCCATAGTGCCATCATGCTCCTCCTGCTTGCAATGCGCTGCAAGGACGTTGCAACGCCGGTGCCAGCCGCAGGCCGCGAAGCCACAAGGCCTCCGTTCGACACTGTCTTTGGCAACAACGCCAAACAACGAGAAAAGGACGAACAGCATGCCCTTCGTAAACGTCAAACTCATCAAAGGTGTCTTTACGCCCGACCAGAAGCGCGAGATGATCACCAAGCTGACCGACACCATGGTCGGCATCGAGGGCGAATCGATGCGTCAGGTCACCTGGGTGGCCATCGAAGAAGTCGACAGCGGCGACTGGGGAATCGGAGGCCACGGCCTGACCACTCAGGACGTCAAAGACCTCCAAGCCGGACGGGTCCACGCATCGTGAACGGAGAGCTGACATGAACAAGATCCGCTACTCGCTCGGTTCGATTGCGGTCGTGGCGTTCGCCGGGATGGCACTCTCTAACCCCGGTACCGCTACACCCGCACCAACGCCGGCACTCTCGGTGCCAGCCCACGATCATCACGAGCAGCACAGCAACAACATTGTCTACGGACCCGCCCCGGATGTCTTCCCGCCCGGCGCGGAGATGGCTGTTCTGCAAGGTGACCCGAGTGTCGCCGGAGCGATCTTCACCGTTCGATTGCGATTTCCGAACGGCTACATCATTCCGCCGCACTTTCATCCAACCGACGAAAACCTCACCGTAATCAAAGGCACGTTCAAGGTGGGGCTCGGTGACCACTTCGACAAGTACGCGTTCCTCCCGGCGCTGCGGCAAGGTGACTTCATCACCGCACCTGCGAATGCCAATCACTTCGCCCAGGCGAAGGGACGCACCGAAGTACAGGTCCACGCAATCGGGCCGTTTCAGATGACGTATGTGAACCCTGCCGACGATCCCCGCACCCCAAAGTAGAACCCGCCTGGGATCAGCGGCATGCCAACCAACTGCCACGCCCCCGTTGGGCGTGGCAGTTGGTGTTTACGAACGGCGCAACTCGGGTACAGAACGATGGGAATACCCTTTGGAGGTTGCCATGGATTATGTAGGAAGCAAGTTGCACAACACTCTTGGCGAGGAAATTGGCACCGTTACCGACGTGATCTATCGGCCCACCGATCTCGAACCGGAATGGATTACGGTCAAGAAAGGCCTGCTCGGCCACGAGCACCTGCTCCCCGTCTCGGCCCTGACCGAACGAGTCGGCATGCTTATGACGACGGTCAACCCCGACCTCATCAAGCACTCGCCCGTCGTGAACGAGCACATCACGCCGACGAAGGACGAAGCCCATGAGGTGCTCGCGGCACTCGGCTTGGAAGCCGATGACCGTCCCGAATAGGCGCTAGCGAAGAAGGAAACGCCGGAGGCGGAGGCGGAGGCGGAGGCCCCCATCAGGCCAACGGCATCACCGAGACTCCGTTAACCGGCGACGAACTGACCAAGGCGACCGCCGCAGCCAACACCGCTTCACCCGGTGCCATGATCGAGCGGGCCGAAACCGACGCCGACGGTGACTCCTTCGAGGTCTACATCACCAAAGCTGACGGACCCGCGCAACGGTCAAACTGAATGCCGACTTCAGCGTGAAGATGGTCGAGGACGTTGTCCCGACGGGCGGCCGTGGTGGAAAGGGCCACGGTGGCCAGGCGCCGACAAGCACCGACGCCGCAGCTACATCAACCACGTCAACGGCGATATCGGCCTGATCAACACCATCAAAACACCCATGCGATTGTTTGGGCATCGACGGCTCGCCCGCCGATGCCTCTGCGCGTCTCGCGCACCAATGGACAGGACCCGTATTCGGTCGGCACACTGAGCGACGTGAGCGCATGGATCGAGTTAGATTCGAGTGGGCGGCGGATTCCGACCGTGATCGTGGCTCGCCATGTTCGGCCGGGCCGCGAGGCCGAGTTCGCCGAGTGGATGGAACAAATGCAGACATCGGTGGAAAGACAACCCGGCTTTCTTCACGCCGACTTTCAGTCGCCCGACGATCTGCACCCTGACGAGTGGGTTGTGACGTTTCAGTTCAGTGATGGCCATTCGCTCAATGAGTGGATGGAGTCCGACGAACGGCGCACGTTGATGGCCGCCGCTGACTCGCTCATCATCGGTGATCCACGCCAGCAGATTCTGGCGGTTGAGCGACCCGTCGGCACCCGACCCGTGACCGCGGTGATCTCATCGCGGGTCAAGCCCGGCTTTCTGGATAAGTACCGCGCAGTACACGCTGAGATTGGTGCGGTGATGCGTACGACTGAGGGATTCCTGCGCTCAGAACTGTTCGAGGCGGTGGACGGACTCCAGACCGACACCGTGGTCGTGTTCTCGTTCGACAGTCGAGTCCACCTGGACGCGTGGTTGCAATCTGGCACCCGCCAAGCCCTGATTGCTCGATTCGATCCACTGATCGAAGGCCCGCGCCACCTCAATGTCGTGGGCGGATTCGCCGGCTGGTTCTCCACTGCTGACGCTCATACCGTCAAGCGTTGGAAGCAGACCATCGCCGTCTTATGCGGACTCTTCCCGACGGCGCTGGTGATAGCCATCGTCCGCGCTCGGATCGCCCCTCACCTGCCGCTCCTTCCGGCCGTGTTCGCGGGCAACGTTATTGGCAGCATTGCCATGAGCTACGTGGTGATGCCCCGCGTCACCCGCGTTCTGGCGTCCTGGCTGGGCCGGTAGGGCCACGACTGTTCAACCCCGCGCCAGCCAGCGACGGGCACCTTCCACTGCGACCTTGATGGTATTTTCGATGGCGACGTCTTTCAGATCCATGCGAACCGATTCGCCCACGGTGCGTTGAGCGACAACAGCCAGGACGCAACCGGCGGCGATGCCGTAGACCGAGCACATTTTGAACAGCGTGCCGGATTCCATTTCGTAGTTGAGGATGCCGAGGTGCTGATACTCCTCAGTAATCCCGTGCAGGCGTCTGAGAAGGTGCGGGTTGGCCGATGACTCGATGCGCTCCTGCCCCTCGAAAAAGGAATCGACCGAGGCCGCAATGCCAACGTGATGTCGTACCTTGAGCGCGTTGGCGGCCTGCGAAAGTATGACGGTGAGGAATGGGTCGGCGGCAGCCGGAAACTCCGGCGGCGCAATGTCGTCGGCCGAGCCGTGACGACTCAGCGCAGCCTGGGTGATGATGACATCGCCGACCGGAACGTGCGGCTGGATGGAGCCGGTGGTGCCGATACGCATGATCGTCTTCACGCCGAGCTGCGCTAACTCATTCACGACAATGGTGGTGGATGGCCCGCCCATGCCTGACGTGCAACTGAGGACTGGTACCTCGTCGAGCCAGCCGAGGTAGCTGGTGAGTCCGCGATGGTCCGACAACTTGGTCGGGTTGATCAGGTGTCGCTCGGCCACAGCCTTGGCCCGATCAGGATCCCCCGACAAGAACGCAAACGTCGGTGATGGATTCGGCAAATCCGAGACACCAAATCCAATGTGATACAGCCGATCAGCACTCATGCCGCAACGTTAGTGGGACAGCCAAGATCGGCGGTTCGCACTCGGTGCTCGAGACGCCCCGCGACTTGACAACCCTTGATATCATACATGTTGAGGAGAGATATCATATGACTGCCCAAGTTTTACTTCGAATAGATGAGGCACTCAGAGATCGACTGGCGGCGGCGGCCGAGCGTCGCGGTAAGTCCGTACAGGCGATCCTGACAGGACTGGCGGAAGAGTTCCTCGCGGCCGACGAGTCCGACGGCGCGAAACGCGTCGCAGCTACCCGAGCCTGGCTTTGCGCTGCGGCGTCCGACCCGTATTTCACCGAAACGACAGTCGAGCAGCGTGATTCTGTTCGTGACGAGGCGTGGAGCTGAATGTTCCTGCTCGATACGTCGGTGATAAATCGGCTCGATGTCGGCTCAGTGGCCGAAGCCCTTGTGTCGCTCGCCTCCCAAGGCAGTTTCTTTACCACCACCATCACGAAGTTGGAGATGATGGCGGGCAACCGCACCCCAAAATGGAACCGGCTGCCTACCGTCGTCAGCCTTGAGTCTGGTGACGACCACGTTGCGATCGCGTTGTGCACGGAGTTGCACAAGTCGAACAAGCAACGTGGTCGAAAGCCCGGCGATCTGCTTATCGCTGCCATAGCGATGCGAACCGGGTTCACGGTGATTCACTACGACCACGACTACGACACGATCGCGTCGTTGAAGTCAGCCAAGAATTTGAAGACGGCATGGGTTGTCGCCGCCGCTTCAATCTCATAGCGAAGCCTTACAACAACCGCGGCGAGTCCCCATGACTACGGGGGCTTATGGGTCAGCCGGTTGTCGCGCAAGGCAGAAATCCAAACTCGCCGGAACCATTTGCGATTCGTGCTTCGACGGCCAAGATCGGCGGTTGGCACCCCGGGCTCAGACGGTCTCGGTGATGCTGCCATATCGTTGTTGGGCAGCCTGGGCAGACGTGCCGAGCAGGGCACCGATGCGAGCCCAGGAGATGCCATCAGCTCGGGCGGCGTCGACAGCTTCGAGAATCTGACGCTCGGTTCGGGCGCGGGCTAACGCGGCGCGTTAGAAGTCTGACGTTACAAGCAGCGGTCTAGCTCCCGGTGCGTTGCGCGACCGCGAAGATGCGCTTGAACGGGAACGGTGTTCCCCACGAGCTGGAGGGGTAGGCGGCCCGCAAGCGCGGGGCAAGTTGGGCAAGGAATTCGTCTCGTGCTTCATCGGTTTCAAGGGCAGCAAGGACGGGTCGTAGGGCGGTTCCTTTCACCCACTCGAGGACGGGATCGTCGCCTTGAAGAATGTGGATGTAGGTCGTTTCCAGCCGTCGATGTGCGAGCAGAGTGGGGCGAGCACGTTGAGATAGTCGGTGGCCGTATGCGAGCCGTGGGTGCGGTCGGGAAGCGCCTTGACGGCAGCAATGTCGAACCACGGCGTGCTGCGGTACAGCGAACGAATTTCCTGATGGTGGGGGTCGTCGAGGTCGCCCGGCACCTGGAAGGCAAGCCATCCACCGGGCCTCACCATCTTCAACAGATCAGGCAACATCGACAGATGACCCGGTACCCACTGCAGCGTGGCGTTGGAAACGACGACATCGACGGGCACAGCGGGTCGCCAACCCTGCACGGTGCCGCTCTTGAACGACAATCGATTGCCGGCCAGCGCGGCCGCCGAGGCAAGCATGTTGGCATCGATGTCCACGCCGATCACCTGGGTGTTCGGCCACCGGTCACACAACGATGCGGTGAGATGCCCCGGCCCACACCCGAGATCAACCGCTGTCCCCACCGCTACAGGGTCGACCACGATGCGGTCCACCAGCTCATGAAACGGTCGACTGCGTTCATCGCTGTACCGCTGATACTGCGTCGGATCCCAGGTCATGAATCAAGTATACAAGTCAAATACAAGTGGCGGGGAGAAGTGAAGTGCCAGAGGTAGTCGGTCATGATCCGCAGGTTGATGAGTGCGACGGCCATCCAGACCTTGGGCTTCTGCAACCAGCGTTGCGCTTTTGCCTCGATCGATCGCACGGCGCAGACCTGGAACACACCCATGAGCAACAAGATGATGGACGGCGGATGGGCGTTGCTCATGCGCTGTCCAGTGACGTAGACGAGCGAGAGCGACCACGGTCCGAACGCCACCAAGCCAACGGCCGTGCCAAGCGCTGCGCCAGCAGCTAAAAGGGCACGTCGACCCGACGGCAGGCGACCTTCGAACCACAGCACACCAAGCTGCTGGCACGCCGCGAATACCCAGAGGTGGTTTAGCCAGCCAACGGCGCTGAACCCAGGCGTGATCTGCGCAAGATCACCCAGCAACGACAGCACAACCAAGACACGAAAGCGTTGCTACCCAATGGCTTTTCCACACACGATCGATGAGCGGTTGCACCGCCACCACCACGACGTAGACCGCAAGAAACCAAAGTGGAACCGACGCCACATGCGCCGCGGTGGCGACCAGCCCAACGCCCCCTGCGATCAGGCGCAACTCTCCCCAGAAGCAAGCGAACACGATGGTCGGTTTCAGCAGGCGACGCAGGCGGCCCGCAACCCAGTCACCGTCGCGTCCGTCGCGGGCTCGGGCCAGTGCGAGGCTGGCGGCGTTGGCGAATCCACCGACAACGAACACCAGCGGCATGACTTGAAAGATCCACGTGAGGTACTGAAACGAATGGAACCTTTCGATGGCGTTGATGCCACCGATGCTGCCGTCCGCACCCGCCGTCGGAAGTGCGACCAGCCAGTGGCCGACCACGACGGCCAGCATCGCAACCGCTCGGGTCGCATCCACCACCCGATTCCGACTGGCTGGTGTGGCTGCCGTAAGGGTGGCCGCGGCCGATGGCGAGGTGATCGAAGACATGGAGCCATCCTGTGGGAATCACGCTGCAATGCCTATCGAGGAAACCCCCTAGGGACGCCTGGGGTGAAGTCGGCCGATCCGTGGAAGCGTGGCTGCGACGACAGCCCCTACGGCCCACACGGACGCGGCCACAACGAAGACCCATCGGAACGTGCCAGCTCTATCGATCATCCAACCACCGAGGCGCGGACCAATCATCTGCGCCACGCCGAAGCCAACGGTGACCACACCGAACGCGGCGGAGAACTCCTGCGGTCGTACGTGATCACCCAGGTACGACGCGATCGACACAATGGCGCCGGCCATGCCCACGCCGAAAGCCAACGTTGCCAGCGACACGATCGGTTCGATGCCGATCAGCACCGCCAGGCAGCCAAAACATGCGCAGCAGTAACTGCCGATCATGGCCGCTCGTCGGCCAAGCTGGTCGGACAGGCGACCAACCACCAGTGATCCCGTCGCGATGCCGGTGCCCATAAGGGCGTACACCCACAAGGCGTGGCCCTTGCCGAAGCCCGCATCCTTCTCCAACGCGGCGACCACGAAGGTTGAAAACAGCACGTAGCCCAAACCGAAACACGCGTAGGCAATGGTGGGTGCCCACCACGCCGGAACGGTGCGCAGGACCGAGAGATTTGGTGGCGAGCCGGGGGCCAACGGAACGGGCTTGAGCACTAGGATCGACAGAACGGTGACGAGTAGGCCGACGGCCGCCTCGCCCAACCAGATCGGCCGCCAGAGCCCGGCGTTGTGACCGATGTTGCGGACTGCGGTGGTAAACAGGGTGGCCAACACAATGCCTGTGCCGATCGCCATGCTGCACAATCCCATGGCGAACCCGCGGCGTTCCGGCGGAAATGCACTTGCCGCCACGATGGGTGCAGGTATCCACGCCGCTGCGCCGCCGAGTCCTCCGATGACCATGCCACTGAGCAGCAGCGGTGTGCTTCGCGTGGTGGCCAGAATGGTGATGCCGCAGGTAGCGAGGCCGAGGCCGAATTGCACCAGTCGGTGCGGTGGAAATCTCAGCGATGCGGCCGTGGTCGCAACCGTGCTGATCAGGTAACCGGCCAGATTGATGGTGCCCAACCAGCCAGCCAAGCCGTAGGAGATCCCAAGGTCAGCCTTCATGGCCGG
The DNA here is from genome assembly GCA_031360915.1 of Actinomycetes bacterium. Taxonomy (GTDB): domain Bacteria; phylum Actinomycetota; class Acidimicrobiia; order Acidimicrobiales; family Ilumatobacteraceae; genus JANMCE01. Next base: position 7,889 of record JANMCE010000018.1, read on the forward strand.
CAGGAGGAGTCCGAAGGTGAAGCGGGCGAAGCTCTGGGCAACAAACGTGCTGAGCACGACGACCGTTACCGTCACCCAGCGCCCCGCGCTTGTGTCGTTGCCGAGCACAACCCTGGGCGTCGCCATCGACATCGCCGAAGTCTCGCCTATGCGGCGGCTCCAGCCACAGTTGCCGCCGGGACTTCCACGAGACGACCAGTCGAGACGTCGTAGATGTAGCCGTACACGGGTATGCCCTTCGGTACGAGCGGATGATTGCGAATTCGGGTGACGTCGGAGAGCACGCTGGCAGCCTGCTCGGAGATGGTCAGCCAATCGATGTAAGCACCCTCGGTCGACCCCGGTCCGGTGCCGACGTCGTAGAAGCCTTCGGCACCAAGCGCCGCCGTCTCGAGGCTGTTCGCGAGCAGGCCTCGGATGACATCATCGGTGAAGAACTCCATGCCGCAGTTGGTGTGGTGGATCACGAACCACTCGGCTGTACCAAGCAATTTGTAACTGATGACGAGCGAGCGAATAGCGTCGTCGCTGGCGCGTCCTCCGGCGTTTCGTATGACGTGCGCGTCGCCCTCGGCGAGCCCGGCATACTTGGCCGGATCAAGCCGGGCATCCATGCAGGTGAGAATGGCGAAACGTCGAGCCGGTGGCATGCCCAACTCTGACTTGGCGCCGAAGCCGGCGGCGTACGCCTCGTTGGCAGCGAGAACTTCCGGAAGAACGGACATTGCGGCTCCTTGGACTGGGCTCCCAAAGTTGCTGGATGTCCGCAGGCTAACCCAGCGTTTGGTGAATGTCGACAAAGCTGATCGTCTTTATCGGTGATAGCGGCCGATCAGCATGACGGCAACACCTTCGAGAGACTGCAGTGCGCTACAGACTGAGCAGCCTACTGAGGCCAACGGTAGCGAAGCGGGACGCAAGCATCGTGTCGTAGGTGATGAGGGTCGCTGCTGACAGGTGAGCGGTCGCGGCGATCCACGCGTCGTTTCCTTTGATGCCTGCCATTCGACACACACCGAACGAAGCGATCAGTCCCGTAGGCTCCGACACCAAATTGTCGATGATGATGGGAACGATGCGTAGCCGCCTAGCGGCATAGTAGGTGCGGCGTCGCGGAGAATCCGCTGGCAGTGTTGCCCATCCAACGGCCAGTTCGCCGAGCGTCACGGCGCTGATGGACGGAGCTTCTTTCGACTTTCGAAGCTCGTCGACGAGGGCAGAATGCTTCCGTTCAACCAGGTGAATCACCGCGGAAGTATCGAGCACTACCGTCATGCGAGCCCGAGGCGGTCGGTGGCATCGGGCTCGTCGTTCGCAGCAAGTCGGGCCGCTTCAGCATCGGCGGCAAGTCCGGAGTCGTATGGTTCCCAGTCGGGGCCGGTGACCTGGTCGAGCCAAGCGTCGGCATTCCATCCGCCGGAAGTTGTCGAAAGCGCGGTGAGGACCGCGACCGGCACGCCGTCGTCGGTGATGGTCACGGCTTCAGTCTGTGCCCGTTCAATCACTTCCCTCGTATGGTTTCGAAGCTCACGCATTGTCGCAATCTGGACCATGGCCGTAGTGTATCACGCAACTGTGATACATGTGCGGGACTGAAGGTCGTTGTCCACGGTTCGCACCTTCACAGAGTTGGGGCCGAGACTTCCACGAGGCGGCCGACCAGCATTACGGCCTCCGGTGGTCCGTTGGTGCGAATGGCCTCAACAGATCGGTGCACGATCTCGATTCCACTGTCGGCCAGGGCCGGTTCGAACGACGCCCACACGCTTGATGCGATAACCCAGGCCACGACCGCACCCGGCGCCAGGAGCTTGGTGACCTCGGCGATCGCGAATGGCCCGACGTGGCCGCTTGTGAACGTACCGGCCGAGACGGCCGCGCCGTACCGATGAGTCGGCGTGACCTTCTTGGTCAGATCCATAGTGGTGAGAGAGCGATAGACGCCCTTGGCGCGAGCGGTGTCGAGCATCTCGGGTGACAGATCAACGCCGTCAATCCGTACGAAACCAAGCGCCGCAAGGCGCACGCCGACAGCCCCGGTCCCGCAGCCGAGATCGACAACTTCCGTCGAACGTCTCGGCACATACGAGGCAAGCAGGTCGGCGATGCGATCACTGCCCGTGAAACCGAGCGTCTCGAACACGTCTCGGTCGTATGTCGTTGCCCATTCTCGATACAGCGCCTGGTTCTCCTCCACCGAGGCAATCGAACGCGCCTTGGCTATCGGATCAAATGTCACCGGGCCTGTTGCACCTTCTCGGTCATGGCGCCAGCTTAGGCAAGTGTCGAAAGACACTCGGAGCGACGCGACGGAAGCGTAGGGTCGGCGGTGTTAGAGAGATGTGGAAACGGTTGGGGTGGCGATGTTGAGTCCGGCTGGGCAAGCCGAGATGCGCGAGTTCTATGACCTCGCGTTCGAGTCGAGGTCGCAGCTGCACTCTGGCGCAAGCACAGCATGCGTCAACTTTCCCTCGACAATACGGCGCTGCTCACGGAAGCGCTCGACGGTGACTGGTTCGACCCAGAGGCCACCGGGTGCTGGTATCAAAGCATTGAACCAGGAGAGCCCATTCTTGATGCCGCAATTCAGTTTGCCGGGCTTCATGGCCTTCGGGCGTACGAGGCAGTGCAGTTGGCTACCGCGGTGGCTGCCCGTGTCGAAGTCCCCGAGTGCACGACGTTTGTGACGTTCGATCAGCCATTGCGGCGAGCCGCAGTAGCACTCGGATTCTCGATTCTCCCATCGTGAGCCCCGCTCTCAGCACTTGCTACCGCTGCACACCGGGTTCGGAGCAGGCGCCGGTGCGGCCTTCGGGGCCGGCTGCGGCTTGGGCGCGGGTGCCGGGGCTGGCGCGGGTGCCGGGGCTGGCGCGGGTGCCGGGGCTGGCGCGGGCGCCGGAGCGGCCGGGTTGGTCGCCTTGGGACGCTGAGCCTGAGTCTGCTGCACGACGGGAGCTTCGGTCTCGGGAGGGGCTTCGGTGTCGGGAGGAGCCTCGACCGGTGCCTGCTGTTCGACGAGTGCGGCCTCCGTCGTTGGCACCGTGACGGGTTCCGGTGCCGACGTTGTTGTCGGTGCGCCGGTCGTGGTGGAAGCGGCGCTCGTCGGCGCGATCGTGGATGCGTCGGTAGCCGGAGGATCGGTCGCGTCAACCGCTACCGGTTCTGCGACGTCGGCGATCACTGCCCGAGATTCAACCTTCGTAGACGCCACCTTGGCCGACGCGGCGAGACTAGCGATCCCCAGCAGGAATGCGGTCGAAGAGAGTCCGGCGGCGACCATGCGACCTCCCGACGCCGGGTGAGTAGCCTTCCGGTTCCGCAATTGCGCGAGGCGTTCATGTTGTTCCATTTCCATGGTTAACCCACAACTTTCTGCCCGTATCGAAACCTTACCGGTCAAGCCCGCCGAGTTTCCGTCGGGCTGTAATCCACCCCTTTAGTACCCTTTAGTACGACAGATCGCCATAAGATGATGGTGAGCAAAGTGTGAGAATTCGCTAAGAACCGTCTCAGCGGATCATGTTGCCCGCCTCGTTGCACACGTGGGCCACATTTAGGCAGCCGCGCACCCGACGAGCGAGTTCGGCGTCATCCCACGTGTTGATGAAAAGTCACCGTGGGCCGTTGTACCGGCTCGGGCACCAGCACGGGGTGTGTCATCGGGCAGTTCAAAGCTTGGCCGTAGAGCATGTGGCTCTTGTGATTGGCCGAGTCGAGGTGTGCACCGTCCCAACAGTTCGGGAAGGTGAGCACGAGGTTATCGATCATGCGCAGGCCGTGTGGGAACGGCGTCACTTTGGTGGGGTCGTACGGCCGCTTCACCACCGTCGACAGATGGTCGGTGGTGACGTTGCCGAAGAAGTCGTGCGAGTGCCAGAAGTTCGCGTTGCCCGGTCCCACAATCGGGTCGTGCGCGGCTCGACGCGTGAGTGGGCAGTGAGCAACAAACTCTCCGAGGCGAGGGCCACGACACCGGGCAGGTACCGCCGCCTGGGTTTGGACCACTGCATGCAACGACTATCGGCAGTGGTTCAGCTGCCCTTTAGCCAATCTTCGTTAAGAACCCGCATGCAGTTAGTTGGTCCCGAGGTTGTGGAACGACTCGGTGAACAAACCAATCCGCTCGACCGGCGACTGCCAGTCGGGCACGGGCGTTCGCACGACGCTCTGAAGTTGCATTACCGAGATTTCGAGGTCCTGCACATCGGACTGCAGCAGGGGTAGCTGGGTGCGACGAATGGTCGAGGAGACGCGTGCGGCAACGAGCACCTGCGCGTCGAGGCGACGGGCGGCCTGGCGCACCGACCCGGCAAACTCCTGCGACGGCAGCAGCACAGTACGACGCCGTCGCCGGGCCGGGACCAGCGA